>CALXKS010000051.1 GCA_944389015.1 uncultured Spirochaetaceae bacterium | reverse complement strand
AAATGAGAGCCTTCCTTTCTGGACTCAGCTTCTTCACTGGCTTCTTTGCCATAACAAAAACTCCTATGCCTTCTTCCTTCCAGCTTAGGAGCTTTTTCAAATGTCCACAAATTTATTTACAGTCTCTTAAAAGCCAATCCAAGATTTAGATAAAACGCACAGGCGATACCTTGAAAAGACTTCCGAGCTTCTTTGCTGTTGCCTTGCTTATTGCACGCTTCTCCCTTTCCATATCAGATATATGCTGCTTCGTCATTCCAAGCTTATCTGCAAGTTCCTTCTGCGTCATGTCCGCAAGATTTCTATAAAAACGTAGATTGCTTCCAGGAGTTTCCTTTGCAATCTCTTCCTTATACCAGTCGAGATCATCAGCATTCACCCATCCCTCATCCTCATCCTGCCTGATGATCTTCATGGAATCACCGAATTCCTTGCGGAGGTTATCAAGAAAAGAACTGGAGAGCATTCCTTCGATTCTGAAATCATTAATAAGGGGCTGATTCACGACTACCAACATACTACACCTCTATCCTTAGCTTTCTCTTTTCTTCATACCAGCAAGCTACCCAGCGATAGCTCAGATGGCAATGATATCTATTCTCCCCTAAAGCACTGTAATTCCGATATCCTGGCTGGATTGGCCCGGAAATCTTAAGGTCTTCTATCAGCTTCACAAGAGTACTCCGTTCTTTTTTGGGAAGCTTATCAATCCCTTTAAGTGCTTTTTGCTGATGAATACCTTATATTTCTCCATGCTTTATAGTAAAGCAATATTGGGTACTATATCAACTATCCGCTATCCGAACCTTAGCAATACCATCATCTAAGTTTTTACCATAGCAAAGAAATGCCATAATCGTGATATTTACGTGTTCAGATATCATAAAAGTAAAAGGAGCCATCACATAATCATGACAGCTCCAATAACTTATTGTTGACTCAATTCAAATCTCAATTCACTGCTGTAAAACTCAAAACAGCAATTCGGGAGAGAGTATCTTTTTCTTGCAATACTGCAGATACGGTAATATTATCAGCAAGTGCTTTGCGAGTGGCTGTCGCTGTAAATCCGGAATTAGAAATTGTAAATGTCGATGATAATGCACCAGTTTGCAATTTTCCAATTTCACCATCCAAGCACCAATCATTTTTAAATTCGGATGATGAATATGTTGATTCCGTAATATAGTCATTACTAAAACTCAAATTTAATCTTGATGGGTCATGGCCTGTCCACGTTGATCCAACTGATCCTTCTTTTCCAGTAACTACAGCATCATTACATAGAATATCAACTTTCAAAGCCTGCATTGCAACTGTATCGTTGATTGAAGAATCATCAGAGGACTTTGCTGTGATTGTAACAGCTGTATCTGCAGCAGTACCTGTTGATACAGTTCCATTATTCACAGAGAGAGCATTTGAATTTGTAGATTCCCAGATGATACTGGAAGAATATACGCCAAGCTGTTCCTTTGAGATTATTTCTCCATTCTTTCCTTTGATTGTCAGGTAATCAGAGAGATTCTGGGAATTATAGCTTGTATCTACGATCACAACTCCCGGGAAGCTCTCACCAGAGAGAATCATCTCAGTATGAGGAAGCTCTCCGATTGTTATTTCTCCAATTGGGATATAGCTCTTTATTTCCTGGGTGATATTCTTTATCTCACCATTGATATCAACAGAAGCAGTGATTGTTGCATCTCCCATCTTGAGCGCATTCACCTTTCCTTCTTCTGTTATCTCAACAATACCTTCAGGAGATGCTGACCATGTTACAACAGGTTCGATTGTTCCATCAGCACTGAATACAGGAATAAGCTCTTCTGCATTCTCCTCACCGAATACAACAAGACCATCTCCGCTGCCTATCTTGAAGGACTCAAGAGTCTTCAGCTCTCCCTTGATCACATAGAAGTTCACTTCTCCAGAGCATGTACCATCTGCTGTCTCTATTCTGAGGATCAGAGTGTTTGGATTATAGTCGCTGTCACTGATAAAGCCTTTCGTTGATGAAGAGATCTCTACTGAAGCTTCTGCGTAGTTCTTGGTTCTGAGTATCTCCTTGTCATTAAGAAGCCAGATATACTCTGTTGCACCTTCAATTGGATTCCCAAGTCCGATACTGAAGGAGTTCTTTTCCTTATCAGGATCATCAGGATTGATGTACTTCCCTCTCACTGGTTCAAGATACGATGTGATGTCATTCCGAGGAAGCTTAGGAAGCTCTATGCTGATGAAAGCTCCCTCTGTTGTCACTTCATTTGATGCAGCAGCTGCACTGTCATACTTCGCATCGCCTGCCGATGCTGCGACAGAGTATGTATATGTCTCTCCTGATATCGTTGCAGTATCTGTATACTTGTTCTCTGAGACAGTATCGATTGGTTCTGCAGAGCCGTTTCTATAGATCTTATAGCTTACAGCATTCTCAACTGCACCCCATGTAAGCTCAACATTCTCCTTCACCTCTACTTTGACATCCATTGGAGCATTGAGCTTCACGGTTGTTGTCATCACTTCGGACTCGACGCTTGCCTTCTCTTTTGCAACGAGCTTGAAGGAATAGTCACCGTGCTTATTGAATGTGATTGTATGTGCTTCATCATCGATTACAGCACCGGTGCTGCTGTTTGTCTCAACGATTGAGAAAGCATTCTGATCAGCAGCCGATGGTGTTATGGTTGCCTCCACAGTCACCTTATCACCAACGGTATATGATTCCGCTATCCCGGACTTGAATGCTATGGCTGTGACACCCTGTGTCCTTGCATTCTCAAACTTCAGCTCCTCAAGGGAATAACCTATCGCGCCATTGATCTTGAAATAGATTGAGTATGTCTTGTTCGGATCGAGGCCTTTGAACTCTGTTCTTCCTTCAGAAGCTTCTGTTTTGAACTCAACATCATTCACTGCGGAATATCCATTTGCTTCCTCTGTCTCCTCCTTCAGTGTCACTGTGACTGTCATTGGATAGACATTGTCGGAGAAATCAGGATTCTTCCACGTGACGATAAGAGTACCTGATGGATCGGTTTCTGAATGGGATGCATTGACATCGATTACATTCAGAAGATAGCCCTGGACGTTGTTGCTGTCGAGATGGAAGTTATAAAGCTCATTCTTATCCGGGATCGATATTATATTACTGTATACAGTAAGCGTTGAATAGAAGGTCTTGCCTACTACGGAGATATTCCCATCTGCATCCTTCGTATAGATCAGGAAGTAGATATCCTCAGCTACTTTGCCCGTTACAGGGATCTTGTCCTCAAAATACTGGTACTCACCTGCTTCTGCATCATCAACCCAATGGATGATCGAATCAATATCCGAATCCTTCTTATCCTCACCTATGACTGGCTCATCGTTCTTCGTGTAATATGCAAGAAAGCCGATGCTTCCATTCCTGATCGCATCAGCACAGGACTATTGCCTGAGGCAAGATCAGACCATGTGATCATTGCGGAGATAGCGCCTGTGCCATCTGTACCGAACTCAAGCTTTACTGTACAGGAGTTTGCTCCATTGGCTGTTACTGTATAGCTTGATTCACCCTGCATTATCTGGACATCGGTCTTCTCCTCAGCAATCTTATAGGAAGCATATCCTGTGACCTTTATCGTATACGATCCTACTTTGACATTGTTGAGTGTATAGCTTTCCTTCTCCGGCTCATATGTGAAATCACCGATCTTCTCATCAGATCCGGAAAGCTCGACAACAATCCTGTCAGGTACAATGCTGTCCGTACCAGGCTGGATTGTCCTTGATGAAGCATGATCCGGAATAGAGGCTACAATCGTAAGATCCGCGGTTCCTTCAGGATCAGCACCTGCAGAAGGAGCGCAGGATGTTATTGAAATCAAAGCCATGAAAACAAGAGCGAAAATGCCAATAAAGCTTTTTGTCCGCATCGGATATATCTCCAGAATATTACTGTTTCAATCTCAGTCATTCTCAAAAGCATCAAGCATTACATTTTTTACCAAAGTGTAAAATATGGGCAACTTAACGAACACTTGAAGCATCCATTGTAGAATAACCTCGATTCATTATATAAATCTGCTATAATTGGTCAACAGCTATGGAGAAGAAAATCCATCATTCTATCACTATATTCAGAGAATAGTTGCAGCATGACTGAAAAGAGTACATTAAGCATCTGCAATGTATGTATTTCATGGCTTAAAGAATCAGACCAAAAACAGGCATACTTGCCAAATAAGATGAAATAGTGTAATCTCCATCTGCACATCTTCAAAGGATGATGTATAAAATGCCAAAGTAGCTCAGTGGTAGAGCAGCTCACTCGTAATGAGCAGGTCGCGGGTTCGACTCCCATCTTTGGCTTTAAGTCAAAAAAATTTTTAAACGAAAAATTCCAGAAAACCTCGATCAGCGCATTGAATCGAGGTTTTTGCTTCAGTTTTTTGATTTAATTTTCTGCATTCAGCCGCATCGTACAATCTTCCAAAGGAGGATTGCAGTCAAGGAAAATGATTAAATTGAAGGCTATTCTCTCAGAATTCGTAGCCGACAGAAACACCGAATCCTACTCTATCAAGCTTGGCTCTGAACTCCGCTTTCAGTCCGCTCCACATGAATGAAAGGATCACGGATCTGTATTCATAGCCAAGACCTATCGAAAGATCGCTGAGTATATCATATGAGACAGAGAACTTAGGCACAGAGAGAATGTCGAACTTATAGACAGGAACCATTGAGGACCAGATGAACTGATCCATGATATTGCTGATCTCACCTTTCAGATGCCATCTGCCATGATCATATATAAAGCCGATGGCTGCATCTGGAGGGACAAAGTATATATTCTCATCTGTTATGAGATTGAAGCCCATGAGGACGTCGGTAGCATTGAAGTACCAGTTCATCGATATCGATGGGATATTCCTGAAATCCATAAGGATCTTCGCTTCCCCTGCATCGATCATGAAACCGATATTGAGGTCCAGACCAAGGCCGAAATCGAATGCATTATTGGCAAAAAGACCAAGGAGGCTTCCATCGATTCTTGATGTCACCAGATCAGTATTGCTTATCGTAGTGCTGAATATGAAATCCGGTGAGAAGGAAAGGCCTATTGCGAAGCTGTCACCTATATATGCACCATAGCCGAGATCTCCACCAAGCGTGAAATAGAGATCGCTGCCGTATTTGCGATCCTCAAAGGAGATTGAGCTGAGGATTGAATCCGCTCCATCATATACAAGCCCCATCCCTATATTCCAGGCAAAGCCATTTCTGACCGCGCCTCCATACATCCTGAGCGAGAAATCAAGGTCCCCTCCGATAAGAGAGGAAGTATCCTCCGGATAGATACCAAGGGAAGAGCTCAGGGCCCTTGATGCGGCAAGCGCTTTATTACCTGACCGCAGTGTGGGGAATCTGTCCTCAAGGTACTCTCTTATAAGGAAGGAGTTCTCCGTTATATCCTCCGATAAATCAGGGAACTGTCCATCAAACTGGAAGATATCCCTGATAGCATCATAGTTATCCTGGAGGTACTGATCATCCTGATCAAGAAGGTATGTGCGGACATACTCTGCAGCATCCTGCAGGACAGAGGCAGGATTCGAAATGAAGTTAAGCATATCCATATCCGCATAGCCTTTGAGATCTATGCCGAATGGAATCGATCTGTCATCCAATGATGCAAGGAGAGCAGGACTTGAGAATACAGTCCTCTCATCATAATCGCTTATGGGAATCCAGGCTGCGAATAGCGCGGAAGCAGATGCAATGAGGATAAAGAGCGAAGCAGAAAGTTTCCTCACCTCAGTTATCCCCTAGCCTCACAAGCGAATAGTAATACGGACTTTCCTCGAAGTTATCAGGATTGGGAGATGGGTTCTCCCTGAGGTAGTTTCCTCCTGGTCCGTTCGTGATCTCATTATGGAAGACCATATAGCAGGTTCCATCAGCCTTTTCCTTGAAGAAGAGCTCTGTCTTTGTCGTAACGGAGATTCCAAGGGCCTTTGAAACAACATCTGCAGATACAGAGTCCTTGTTCTTGATGGTTGTCGTGATTTTCGAGAGTGAATCCGGCTTCATGCTGCTTGTATTCCACTTCTCATTATTCCAGCGGTATGCCTTGAGCTTCTCATCTCCATATGAAAGGTTGGAGGCATCAGCGTCATTCTCGAAGAGAGGAGAAAGGCAGAGCTTCTCTCCTGAGTATTTGTTATCAAGAGGAGAAGTATAGACATAGTAATTGAACTTGCTTCCATCCGGAGCAGGTTCTACGATTACAGCAAACTGATTTGAATCATCATACTTCCACTCGTAGCTTCCCCCGAAGCTTGCTGTGGTGAAATCCAGGGACTTCGTCACCTTGCCATAGGAAGGAATATTGAATGATATATCAAGGGAATATGCTGTACGGCTGAAAAGCTCCCCTGTTCCGATGCTTATATCAAGCACACCATCCGCAAAGCTCTTCTCAATAGCGGCTCCAGGGATCCCTGAGACTGTTATATCAGCATCGGTGAGCCCAAGCTTGTCCGAGACAGGAATGGATACGCTGTAGCACTGTCTGCCGATTCTCTCATCTGTCTTGACTGCGCTGAGCTCTGCCTCATAGTCTATGGCTGAGCTTATGATCGCATCCTCGTCATTCGGATCGTTGTTATAGAAGACAACACGGACAGAGCCAACATAGAAGCCTGAACCGAAGACACTGCTATCGAGGGTTGCTGTGCCTGATACATTGTTCATCTGCGAATGAAGCAGGGAGAGTGTATTATCCGATCCGACGGAGACAACTCCGAGATTCGATAGAGCATCAGCCTCTGCAGGGATTCCGGAAAGAGCGATCGACCCATCATCCTGGATCTTTATATCTATATCTGCCTGCCTTGGATCATACTCAGGTACAGAGAGCGTCTGCTTCTGATCGCAGTATGCCCCTGAACCGATGTACTTATGCATGACGGTTATCTCAAATGGCTCTGTACCGATACCCTCAATGGTATAGGGAAGATTCACTGAATCAAATGTGGCGATCCTGCCATCTCCATAGGAAACGCTGTATGACATATTCCCGCTTATCGCCTCGGACCTCGCATCAAGCGTTATGCTTGTCTCCCCTCTCTCTGCGATGGTGAGATTCGGAGCGATTCCAAGACTCAGGGATACATCAACTGCATTGAGGATAATCCAGTCGGAATCAACAGGCTCATTCCTCGTTGAAGCGAAGAGGACAATCGAGAACTTCCCGCCCGATGCTCTTGAAGAAGCACCATCGTCTGAAGACGAGAAGATATCCCTGCTTATATTCGCAGTGTAGTATCCGGAAGAGAAGGCAAGCTCGCTCTTGGAGAATCTGACAACATCATTGCTCGAGAGTCCATAGCCATATGATCTGGCTCCGGGAACACTCTGGAACCTGACCTCGATGCTCTCACCCTTCTCTTCTGCTGCGATATCATACTCATTGCGATCGATGGATATAGAGCTGCTGTCTCCGGAAAGATCCTCATAGGGCATTGGAGCACAGCCCGAAAGGAGCAATATAAGGATTGATATATTAACTAAGTATTTTCTCATAATTCCAGAAACCGGAACATGCCGGTCCGCCATAGTAAATCACAAACTGAAAACTATTACAAGTTATCTAACAAAAACAAATTCCTATGTTCGTTAACCCGTTTGATATTGACACGCACAGGAATACTGTCAGAAAATCCAGCAGAAAAACAGTTATTTGCATATTGATACTTAAACGACAAATATATATCCTTTTGTTCGTTAAAGCAGATATCTGCCAGGAGAACGCATTTATGAGAAAACACGGATCACTTGCCGCAATCGCATTGATTGTTCTTATGATCCTTTCATGTACAAATACATCACCGGGAGTTCCGAGAGGGGATGCTACTGTAATGCTGAAAAGCCCTTCGTACCCGGTTGCATCCATAGATGGAGCAAAGCGCTCTGCAGCATACCCTGATGTAGCGACTTATGCAGTATCCCTCGGAGCTATCGAGAACAGGGACGGAAGATGGGTCATCAGCAGTGATCAGTCAGGCAGGAGGAACGAGAGCTTCCCAGGCTCTGCCTCCGAATTCGTGATCAAGAGCGTTGAGCTTGGAACATATGCCGTTATAATCGACGCCTTCGGATCGGATGGCAGGACAAAGCTCTTCAATGGAACTGGAGAGGATTACCTTACAGTCCAGGAGAACGGATCAAACTCAGTTGCTGTAAGCCTTGCCTCGATCGAGACCGGCAGATACACAGGTTCTGCATCAATGACATTCAGCTGGAAGGACATAAAGGAGAATGATGAAGTCAGAAGCATCATGGATAATGGCGGTTTCGTCTTCATTCTCTATTACTATGACAGCGCAAGCGCAGAATGGGTGGAGGCAGGAAGGAGCGCAGCAACAGGAAAGAACGCCTCAACATACCAGTTTGAAGTCTCCAGGCTTCCGGTATCCACAGGACTGAAACTGAAATATGCGCTCACTGCCAGCAATGGCACAATACTGAATCCATCTCTTCTCACCGCTACTACGCAGATATTCCCAGATCTTGTATCGATCATCTCTTCCCCCGATGGAACGGATCAGTATTCTCTCAAGGCAGAGGATATAAAGAGCATGGATAATGTCTATGACGTGTCCTATGCATCAGGTCCGGAAGAAGGCACATCAGTCACAGTCAGCTGGAAGAATCCAATGGAGGACGATGAGATCCTCTTTGATTATGTCACTGTGAAGTACTCCTCCCCTATTGCAAGCGAGAAGACTGTGAAAGTCGATGTAAATGACAGTGAGACATCATCTTTCACCATCAGCGATATGAAGATGGGCGATGAGTATACAGTAAGCTTCCAGGCCCATCATAAGTCAGGTTTCTCCTCATCATGGTATGAGTATCCTGAGAAAATAATGGCAAAGATTATTCTTGATGCACCACTGTCTGTATCTGCAAAGCGTGATGGTAATGCATTCACCCTTTCCTGGAGCAAGGTAAGCGGTGCTGATAGCTATGCTGTATACAGAAGCGAGAACGGCAGGGAATTCAAGCTGCTGAAGAATGTCGGCGACACAACTGCATATTCCGACTCAGCCCTCTATTCCTACAAGGTCTACGCTTATAAGGTAATGGGAATGAGAGGTGAAGTCGAAGGAGAACTGAGCAGCCAGACACCGCAGATGGCAATCTCAGAGAATGTTGTCACTATCCCCAAGCCGGATATCTCCGCAGGTTTTGATATAACCCCATCGGATCCAGACAAGCTCGTTCTCTTCCCTGACAGCACAGACCTCTGTGTCTCAATCAGTGCAATCTCCGAAGCACAGGAATACAGCTGGATTATAAATGACACACTTGTCAAAGCAGCCTCTGCAGATGAAGGCGGTACATTCATCGTTATAGAAGACAGTCCATTGCTTACTGAGGGAATCAACAAGCTTTCCCTGACAGTGCTGACAGAGAGCGGTGAGACAGCGAGTGCGCCTCTTGATTTCATGGTCATAAAGACTCCAAGCACTGGCGTGGAGATAAGCCCGGTCAATACAAGGGTCTCAACAGCGCTCGAAAGCGGTGCAAAGCGTACTGTACAGCTCAGTGCCGCTACCCTGCCATCATCATCGACTGTAAAGGATGTCATCTATCAGTCCAGCAATCCTGAGATTGCCACAATCGATGAGACTACAGGCCTTATGACACTTACCGGAGGAACAGGAACAGTGACAATCACTGTATCTCCTAAGTATCATACAGGTGTTTCAGAGACAATTGACTTCGATGTCTATAAGACAGGATTCACAGATGCGGAATCGCTTGTGAATACAGTCAACAACTTGTTATCATCCCCAATAGCTGCTGCAAATAAAGAATTCGGAGGAGACTGGTGGGGAACAAATTCCTGGTATGAAGGATACCAGTATGACAAGATGTCTGGCATCGTTGTACACAGCAGTGATGGAACATATGCAGGAAGTGCACAGCAGACAAATGGATACATTGAATTTCCATCTGAGTACACTTTCACATGTTCTGTCGGCGAAGCTTCCATAAAAGGAAAGCTCTCACTTCAGGCCAAAGGCAATAATGACGGATGGGCAGGCTACCTTGGAACGGATCCACTTGAGATAGTAGGCAAAGGAGAAGGTGATGATACACTCACAGTCTCTCTTCCAGATAACCAGGGACTTGCATATATAAAATACAATAACGTCAACGTTATGAAGAGAGGCGGATCCTATACCGTTACCTTCGAAAAGGATAACGGCTATGAAGGAAACCTGAAAGCAGGTGTCGGTTATACAGTCAGCGATACCGATCAGATAACAGCAATACTCTGAAGAAAAGCTCCCGAAGTCCGGGAGCTTTTACATGCATGATATGAACCTGGATGAGAGATCAGTTCGACATCATGCGCTGCATAGCATCAGGATCGAAGGCCTTTCCATTGAGCTCTGCTCTGGAAATCACAGTGACATTGCCATCGCTTCCTGCTCTTGTCTCAGCAACATAGACCAGAGACTTCTCATCGCCGATAAGAGGCTTGTAGGATACATCGACATCATAGGATACAGACTGCTCTCCCTTGAGGATTCCGGAAAGATCCACATCGACCCTTACATGGCTTGCCTTTGTTACGGTATAGACACCGAGCCTGTCACCTTCACTGTACTCACCATCTCCGCCATCTCCCTTTGCGGCATCGATGATCCCGCCGAATCCAGCGGATGTCAGGATCTCCTGAAGGGCACGTTCATAGGCATCGGCCTCTTCCTGTGTAGGAGCTGGAAGGGACATTGACTGACATGCTGTCATGAGTATGACAAGCATCACGCAAACAGAAAGCATTAATTTCTTCATAGACTCTCCTTTTTGGTTAATGCAATTCTGATTCTAGCATGCCAATCAAAACATCAGACAGATCAAACCTATTCTACACATAAAATGCAGAATGCCCGGAAATAGCTCCGGGCAAACATACGGAAACTGAAATCCTCAGTCCTTGATGCCGCTGCCTTTTCCTGTCGGAGTACAGCCAGTGAATGTTGTTACGATATTCTTATATCCATCAATCTCGCAATCAACACCATGACCAATGAATTTGCCAGTTACAGAACCACCCCCATTAATAACAAGGGAAGCATTATCTGAATGACAATCAGTGAAGTTAATGCCATTTTTACGATTCTCACTGTAATTTGCATCAGGATTCGTTGTGGTTGGACCTGTTGTAGAATCATTAGCATCCCCACTAGCTAAGTATTGCACTCCTCCGCAGAATCCACCGGCCATATTGCCTGTTTGTGTTGTTACAGTTCCTTCACTGCTGCAACCTGAGATATCACCAGCCCAGTAGATAAGACCGATAGCTCCGCCTACCCCATATGAATCACAGCTCACATCTCCATAGTTGTGGCTATCAATAACGGAACAGACGAGACTTATATTATAATTCGTTGAATTATTATACCTTATCCATCCTACAAGACCGCCGGTTGCGCTTCCTGTATTATTGACATCTCCCCTATTTATACATCCGATAACAGATGCACCATGTATAAGTTCGCCTACAATACCGCCAACACTTGTGCTATCGCTTCCCTCTACGGTTGCTGTATTCTCGCAATTCTCAACAGTCACAGCACCGCCGGCAAGGCCGACAATTCCACCAGTATATCCAACACCTTTGATTGCACCATTGTTCGTACATCCGGTAATCGTGAACTCAGCATATCCATCTCTATTGGAAACCACTCCAGGGAACTGATCATAATATGCGGAGTTTGCGATTCCCGCAGCTTTTCCACCAGTAGCAGTGACAGATGCATTATTCTCTGAATTGCTTACAGTACCGGACTTGAGGAGCCTACCGACGATACCGCCAGCTTCATCGGTCTCAATAGAGCTTCCAGCAAGAACAATACAGTGATCGATAGTTGCCTTATCAGCAAGAAGACCTGATATGAATCCAGCAGAGCCATTTAAAGCACTGCTTATAGTTCCCTGGATCCTCACACCTTTGACAATTGTATTCTCACCGGTTATCGCAGAGAAAAGACCAATGCCTTCATCTTCTACAAAGGAATCATTATTGATACTGAACCCTGTGATGCTATGGCCGTTTCCATCAAAGGAACCACGGAAAGCACGTTCTTCTTCATCAAATCCAGCACTTTTTCTTGTTGTAGTTCCGATAGGTGTCCACTGCTTTTCACCAAGGTTTATATCAGCACCAAGCTCAGCATAGATATACTCATGGTTAGGAGCAATCTTACCGCTGTTGTAAGCTGCTGCAAATGAGAAAAGCTGTGATGCTGTCGTAAATACATATGGATTCCTCTGGGATCCATCGCCTTTTGCCCCATCAGCCTGGACTACCTTATTGTCAACAATAAGACTACTGCTGAAATCGATTACAGCTCCTTCTCCATCTTTCAGTGTACCGTTATCAAAAATTGCGGATATCTTCCCTGTAACTTCTTTCTCAGTAGCTACATTATATGAGTACTGATTGGAATCACCGCTTGTGATCACAAGATCCTTTTCAATCATGAATGTGAATGAATCCACAGATGAATCATTACCAAGGAAAGATACTCTCAATGATCCGGATACGACTGTTATTCCATTTGCTTTATATTCATCAAAGGATATGATTCTGGCAGTAAGCTCTGATGCCAGGGAAGCAGTAATCGAAGCACCGCTGGCAGGTGTTATGCTGATACCTTCAGGTACCTTTCCTGAACCAGCTGCAATCTCGATGATCCCTGGGATATCGAGGCGCTCCAGAAGCTCATCAGCTGAGAGCTTTCTCTCATTTTCCTCTGGGAATAGATCATCCCAGTTGACATATGTGATCTGAGTACAAGCAGAAAGCAATATCGCAAGAACTGCGATAAACAAAACAGGTAAAGATCTTCTCATCTCAAATTCTCCTGATGCCATATTACAATAGGAGTATGGGATTTGCAAAAGATTCACTGCTTTTTCATTACTTCCCCTGCGACATCGAAGTGCAGTGTCAGCATTATGCGGGCATCTATCACAATGGATTCACCGCCTGCATATGCGGATATCGGGAACTGGACCATGAAATTATCGCTGATTGCGAATGCTGGTATGATCGATCCTCCGAAGAGCCACATATTGTTCCAGCTATCCGCAGCAGCCGAATACCCGATATACCCCGATACATAAAGCCTGAACAAGCTACCGAATCTATGGCCGTACTTCAGACCGAAGATGAAATCATGCCTTGCTCCGGACATTCTGTTCCCTGAGAGATTGTTATCCAGCACGAACTGATAGCTGACAGGAAAAGATATGTACTCATCACCGGATCTGAAGGATATAGGATCAAGCTCCGCACTTAGAGCCAGTACAGGGAGGAATCCGGAGGAGACTCCCTCATACTCGTAATCCGCGCTATCTATACCAACTCCTGCACTGAATGAAGGAGTCCAGCCTACATCCGCAGATAAAGGAAATAGAGAAGAAACTATCAGTATCAGGAGAAGGCATATCTTTTTCATACCCTGATGATAATCCAGTGGGATGAAAAATCATAGAACGCTATGCGGTGATTCTCTGAACAGCAGTGCCAGTGAGCATTCCCATGTCAGGACTTGGGACAATATCTATGACATCGGTTGTTCCAGGATAGACCTCCTGGGCAGCTCTCAGAAGACCAGAATACCCTTCACCATAGACATTATCGAAGTTGATTATCCCAAGGATCCTATAATCATATGAAGATACAGCAGCAGAACTGACAGGCATGCTCTCAATCTGATCCGAATAAGTCTGACAGCCAGTCAGGAAAAGCAATAAAACAATAAGCAGAACAAGAACCCTCGTTGACATGCGCATACTCCAGAAGCAATGCATTAACAACATACAGCTGAATCAAGTTACATCAATTCATGAAATATACACATTCAGACGATGAATAACCCCTTAAAAGCGATGAAAAGATAACACTAAAACTATTCAGACTGATAAAATCATATATGCAGAAGGTTATCTGAGCCTGTAAGATTCTTTGTGTAATTGGAAAATGCTACTGTTATAAAGGAGAGACAGCAGATGACCAAGAAAGGCACGAAGGAAAAGGATGTAATCGATCAGATCATCGATC
>CALXKS010000050.1 GCA_944389015.1 uncultured Spirochaetaceae bacterium | reverse complement strand
CTTGATACGGCTCTCCAGAGCCATCCAGATTACAATGGGCTTATGATCCATTCTGACCAGGGATTCCAGTACCAGCATGAAATGTTTGTGAACCGCCTCAAGGAAAATGGCATTGTTCAGAGCATGTACAGAAAGGGCAATTGCCTGGACAGGAGCAAGATGGAGACGTTCTTCTCGACACTGAAGAAGGAGATGTATTACGGACATGAAAAGGAGTTCAAGACGAGAGAGCAGCTCAGAGCTGCAATAGAGGAATACATTGACTACTACAACAAGGAAAGGATACAGATGAAATTAGGCTACCTTCCTCCATTGATTTTCAGAGAGAAGATAGCCTAAGCTTATTTCAGGTCCGGCTTTGAGGGTTCACCTCACTGCAGCCCATTTTATTTCCCACTGCTATCTTGAGTGCCTTGTCTTGAGAACCTCTGCTACATCTGAAAGGGAGCACCCCTTCTCCACAAGCAATACAAGATAGTGATACATGAGATCCGCCGCTTCCCCAAGGAAAAGATCCCTATCATCATCCTTTGACTCGATGATCAGTTCAACAGCCTCTTCGCCGACCTTCTGGGCTATCTTGTTTATGCCCTTTGAAAACAGTCTGTTCGTATATGATCCTTCCTGAGGATGATCCTTTCTGTCGCGTATGACTTTCTCAAGATACGGGAGGAAATCCACGGAAGAGACTTCCATCGGATCATTATCCTCTCCAAAGCATGTATCGCTTCCTGTATGGCATACAGGCCCTGCTGGAATCGCTTTCACAAGGAGGGTATCTCCATCGCAGTCAGCAGCAATGCTGCGCAGATTCAGATAATTTCCGCTTGTCTCTCCTTTTGTCCAAAGCTCTCCGCGTGATCTTGAGAAGAAAGTCACAAGACCCTTTTCCAATGTAAGCTCATAAGCCTCTTTATTCATATATCCAAGCATAAGGACCTTTCCTGTCACTGCATCCTGGACAATAGCCGGAACAAGACCGCCACCTTTCTCGAAATCAATTACCATCAATTCCTCCTTTCATCTTACAATGATACCTTCTTTCCTCAGATAATCCTTAAGGCAGGGTATGTCGATTTCATGGAAATGGAAGACCGATGCGGCAAGGGCTGCATCGGCCATGCCATCTGCAAAAACATCCTTGAAGTCCTCCATTGAACCGGCCCCTCCAGAGGCTATGACAGGAATCCCGAGAGATGTGCTGAGAAGCCTTGTCAGTGGAATATCAAAACCATCTTTCGTACCATCCTTATCCATGCTTGTAAGGAGGATCTCTCCAGCTCCCCTCGCCTCTGCTTCCATACTCCAGGAAAGAGCATCAAGACCTGTAGGCGTCCGGCCTCCATCTATGACTGCTTCATAGCCTGAAGGCATAAGGCTGTTTGCTCTGGCATCCAGAGCCAGGACCACGCACTGGCTCCCGAACAGGCCTGCAAGTCTGCTGATGACTTCAGGATTGCGGATCGCGGCAGAGTTTATTGAGATCTTATCTGCTCCTGCTCCGAGAATCGCATCGACATCCTCCTCGGAACGGATACCGCCACCGACTGTAAAAGGAATGGAAATAGTCCTGGACACATCCCGTACAAGCGAAAGAAGAGTTCCCCTTCCTTCAACAGTTGCCGTAATATCCAGGAAAACAAGCTCATCAGCGCCGTTATCAGAATAGAAGGAAGCAAGTTCAAGAGCAGACCCCGCATCCCTGAGCGAGATGAAATTGACTCCTTTTACCGTCCTTCCATCCTTGACATCAAGACATGGTATTATGCGTTTTGCAAGCATTCTGCCTCCCTCATCTCATCAACAGTTATCCGACCTTCATAGTAAGCCTTACCAACTATTGCTCCATAAAGCCCTTTTGATGCAAGATTCTCAAGATCACAAGCTGACGAGACACCGCCAGAGGCTATCAACGAAAGGCCGGGAAGAGCATCAAGGATTGCCTCATACAGGTCAAGAGAAGGACCTGTAAGCATTCCATCTTTTGAGATATCAGTTACCGTAGCTCTATCAATACCGTGTTCGAAAAAGTACTTTATGAATGGTATGATTGCCTTTCCAGTATCCTCCATCCAGCCGGATACCGATACGGATCCATTCCTTGCATCAGCTGATAGTATGATGCGCCCGGGGTACTTCACATTCCATCTGACCACCTCGTCTGGATTTCTGGCAGCAGCAGATCCGACATTCACATAAGAAGCTCCCGCATCAAAGGCCCTCACTGCATCATCCGCAGTCCGTATTCCGCCGCCGAAATCAATCTCAAGGGCCGTTGATGAAGCTATGCGCTCAAGAACCTTTATATTGCTTCCACGCCCTCTTGCTGCATCAAGATCCACAACATGAAGAGCACTCAGTCCTCCCTCCTCAAAGATCTTTGCCACAGCAACGGGATCGGTACTATATCCCTTGCAGGTGGAGAAATCCCCTTCGGATAGCCTGACAACAGAACCATCCATCAGGTCGATTGCCGGTATAACCTTCATAAATCCTCCAGAAAGCTTCTCAGTATTCTCTCTCCAGCCTCACCGCTCTTCTCTGGATGGAACTGGACACCATGGAAATTGTCCTTGGAGAGAGCTGCAGAGAATGAAAATCCATCGTACTCTGTCATTGCAGATGCATGCTCTGAAAGAGGAACATAATACGAATGCACGAAATAGACATATTCTCCATTGCTGCTCCTGTTGAAGAGCGGGCCAGAAAGACCATTTATTGAGTTCCATCCCATATGTGGTATCTTATACCCGCGATCCCGTGGGAAGAGAGTCACATGTTCAGGGAATATGCCAAGGCAGGAGGCATCCCCTTCCTCGGAAGAGGAACACATAAGCTGCATTCCGAGACAGATTCCGAGAAAAGGCTGACGGAGTCCCTTTATCACCTCATCAAGCCTGTGTTCCCTGAGATACTGCATCGCGCTTGATGCCTCGCCTACACCGGGGAAAATCACATGGTCTGCCTTTGAGATTACAGCAGGATCATCAGTAAGCACAGCATCTTTCCCTATTCTGGCAAGGGCATTCATGACAGAGAGCACATTGCCTGCACTATAGCGGATCACTGCTATCATAATACCCCCTTCGTGCTCTGGACCCTGGTATCACCAGGAATACGCCTGACAGCCTTTCTCATTGCTCTTGCGAAAGCCTTGAAAAGCGCCTCGGCAGTATGATGGCTGTCCCCATCCTTTCTTGCAGACAGATAAAGGTTGCATCTAGCCTCAGCAGCAAATGAGCGGAAGAAATGCCTGATAAGCTCAGTAGGGAAATCCCCGATCATGGGCAGGCTGAACTCCGTATCGAAGATGAACTCAGGGCGCCCGGAGAAATCCACAGCTGCAGTTGCAACCGTATCATCCATCATAACGACCTCATAGCCATAGCGCTCTATCCCCCGCTTGTCACCAAGAGCCTCAAGCACAGCTTTTCCAAGTGCAAGTGCTGTATCCTCCACAGTGTGATGATAATCCACTTCCAGATCGCCCTTTATTGCGCCAGAAGCATCAAAGCGTGAATGCCTGACAACCTGATCCAGCATATGATCAAAGAATCCTATTCCGGAAATAATATGTCCGACTCCGGTACCATCTATATCAATTGATATATCAATACTTGTTTCAAGAGTTTTCCTGGATACATCAGCCTTCCTATGAGAGAGGGTTTTGTCATCAAGAAGATATGATGCTATATCCAGCCAATCAGAGGTATGCATCACTACAGTGGAAGCAAGATCTTCCGGAATTTCCACGTCAGGTCCATTCAGCAGGAATCCGCGGCATCCCATATTCCTTGCGAGCATCATATCCGTGATCCTGTCACCGATGACAAAAGACTTCGACATATCATACTCATCAGACCTATAGCTATCGATCATGCCGGTTCCCGGCTTTCTCATCGGGGAATTGTCCTCAGGAAGAGAGAAATCTATGTGAATATCATCAAATACGATATCCTCTCCCCGGAGCGTATCGAAAATCCTCTCAGCCGGACCAATATAATCCTCATAAGGGAACAGCGGTGTACCGACACCGTCCTGATTGGACACCATCACCAATATGTAATCGCTTTTCCTTGATATCTCCCTCATCGCCTCGAAGACATGGGGGATATACTCGATCTTCTCAAATGAATCAACCTGGGTCTCCTTGACGATGACACCATCGCGGTCGATGAAAAGCACTTTCTTTCTGTCAGTAATTCCATTCACTGAGAGCCTCCTTGAGTTTCGCCATCTCTTCCTCTGAGCCTATTGTTATGCGTATGGTATTCTCAAGCATCGGTTCAGAGGATCTGTTGCGGACTACGATTCCCCTATCAAGAAGGTAGCTGTACAATCCTGCTGCATCAGGCACACGGAAAAGCATGAAGTTGGCCTCTGATGGAAATACCTCCATGGTATACGGGAGAGCTGAAAGGAAGGATGCAAGATCCGTTCTTCTATCCCTGGTTTCCTTTATCCTCTCCCTCACACGGCCGATATTGCGCAAGGCATCAATGCCGGCCTGCTGGGATGGGAAAGGCACATTGTATGGTGGCTTTGCCTTCATGAATACCTTCTGGACTTCAGGGGAGGATATGAGGATGCCGAGTCTTGCGCCTGCTGCACCGAAAGCCTTTGAGAGCGTACGTAGCACTGCGATACGTGGATTATCCTCTATCGCAGAGACTGCGCTGCTGAAACCATCTGCGAAATCCGCATATGCCTCATCCACAACCGTGATCCCAGGATTCGCATCCGCAACCCTGAGAATCGATGAAAGAGGATATACACGTCCGGTAGGATTATTCGGGGAGCAGATGAAGACAATCTTAGGCTTCTTCTCCCTGATAGCGCTGAGCATTGCATCTATATCCAGATCAAGGGAAGCTGTCAAAGGAACATCGACAACATCAACCCCGGATACAGATGCGAACACAGAATATGTTCCATATGTAGGACGTTCAACCATTATGCAGTCCTTTCCTGGACATGCAAACATACGGATCAGAAGATCGATGATCTCATCCGAGCCATTGCCGATCGCAGTCATATTGAACGGGAACCCCATTGCTCTTTCTATCTCCATCCGCAGAGTACGGCAGAAAGGATCGGGATATCTATTGATCTCAGGGCTTTCTCCTTCCCAGCTTTCATTCGCATCGAGGAATATCTCAGCGGAGCCGGAGAACTCACTGCGTGCCGAGCTATATGGAACAAGATCCCTGATCCATGGATTAAGAAGTTCATCAATCATATGCCAGTCCTCACCTTTACAGCATAGCCATGGGCATCCAGCCCCTCATACCGCGCCATGCATTCTATAGTCTTGCCAAGAGCCGAAAGCCCCTCTCTCGTTATCCGCTGCACCGTGATCTTCTTTATGAAGGAATCGATCGAGACTCCAGAGGACGATCTCGCCCAGCCTGATGTCGGAAGAGTATGATTCGTCCCCGATGCATAATCTCCCGCGGCTTCAGGAGTATATCTGCCAAGGAAGACAGATCCAGCATTCTCAACCAACGGCAGGATCGCATCCGGGTCCTCTGTGGAAACGATCAGATGCTCTGGAGCATAAGCATTTATGATTGCACATGCTTCCTCATCTGAATATGCGGGGAACGCATATGAATGGGAAAGGGATGGAAGCATATACTCATGTCTTCCAATGACCGCAAGCTCCCTTCCGATCGCATCATCCACAGCCTCACAGAGCTTTTCTGCCTCATCTCTGTCATCAGCACGTATCACAAGCATCGCCTGGCTGTCCTTTCCATGCTCAGCTTGGGAAAGGAGATCTGCAGCAGCGAATGCCGCATCAGAGGTCCTGTCAATCACAACCATGACCTCTGAAGGTCCCGCAGGCATATCTATTGCCGTCATAGATGAGACAATTCTCTTTGCTTCCGTGACATAGCTGTTGCCCGGACCGAATATCTTATCGCGCCTCTCAACGCTCTCCGTTCCATAGGCAAAAGCGGCAATTGCTTGAGCACCTCCCACCTTCAGTATGCGATCTACACCTGAAATCTTTGCAGCATAGAGAATCGCCGGGCTTATAACACCATTTCTCGCCGGTGTCGCAAGGATTATATCACGGCAGCCAGCAAGCCGGGCCGGAATAGCCAGCATGAGAACAGTTGAGAACAATGGGGCAGTACCTCCCGGGACATAAAGCCCTACACGGGAAATCGGTACAATGCGCCTCCAGCATTCGACACCGGAGGATGTTTCCACTCTCTCTCCTTCTGGAATCTCTGCCCTATGGAATGCCTCTATATTATCCCGAGCCGTAAGAAGTGCAGTCTTAAGCTCCGGTGAGATCAAAGCCTCAGAAGCTTCGATTTCTGCAGGATCAGCAAAGAGAGAATCCAGAGCTGAACCATCAAAACGCTCTGCATAGTCATAAAGCGCAGCATCTCCGCGTTTTCTGACATCATCGATAATCGCCTCGACAGCATCCGTCACATCAGCATTGTCCGCCGATGGACGCCGCAGGAGCGATTCATCATAATCCTCAAACCTTATATACATGGCTACTCCGTCATCTTCTCTATATTCATTACAAGAATTCCCTCTGCACCAAGAGCCTTCAGCTCTTCAAATACGGCCCAGAACCTATCCTCATCTACAGCTGACTGCACAGATACCCATCCCTTATCCATAAGAGGAGTCACTGTAGGGCTCTTCATTCCGCCGATTATCCTTGCAGCATCCTCAAGCTTATCCGAGGGAAGATTGAAAAGAATGTACTTCTTGTGTCTTGCGAGCATGACCGCATCGATTCGCTCAAGAAGACGGGAAAGAACGGCTTTCTTCTCCTCTGACATCGATGGAGATGCGACCATGATAGCAGAGGAGCGATAGATGCACTCTGCCTCTTCCAGGCCATTCATCTTAAGAGTTGTGCCTGTGGATACAAGATCGGCGATAGCATCTGCTATCCCGATATCCACAGTGATCTCAACCGATCCGGATACTACAACCGGGTCAGCCTTGACACCGTTATCAGCAAGAACACGGGAAAGAATCCTTGGGTATGAAGTGGCAATCCGCCTCCCCTCCAGCGATTCAAGACATGTATACTTAAAACCTTTCGGAACTGCTATGGAAAGGCGGCATGAAGCGAACTTCAGATCCCGTACGACGGAGAGCTCGATCCCCGACTCGTCATACTCATTTCTGCCTACGATTCCTATATCAGCAACGCCATCAGCAACATACTGGGGAATATCATCATCACGGACGAATAGGAAATCCAGCGGAAATCCCGATGCGGATGCTTTCAGCACACGGCTGTCAGCATAGAAATCTATGCCGCAAGACTTTATCAGCTCAAGACTCTTCTCAGAAAGCCTTCCGTTCTTCTGCACTGCGATACTAAGCCTGGTGTCCATACTCCTCCTTGAAAAAGCAAATAAAAAGACCTCCGCCAAATGGGAGGCCTTCTTCAATAGGGAAACCCATCATGGCTATCATGACTCAGATAGGCTATGATGATGTCTCTTCGCTCTTTCCATGCTTTGACGGTACATGAAGAAAAAGATGGCGTCAACAGTTCAAGAGGCAGAATATTGAAATTCATTGCTTTTATATTCTGGGTTAGAATCATGGTATGGAAAGAATATATAGAATGCTTGTCATAAATCCTGGGTCTACATCGACGAAGATAAGCGTGTTCGAAAACAGGAAGAATCTCTTTACGGATAGCATATTCCATGATGCTCCAGAGCTGCTGTCATATGGTACTGTGTCAGAACAGCTCCCGATGAGAAGGAAGGTCGTACTTGATTTCCTAGCAGAGAATGGAATCGATATCAATGACATAGATGTGTTCATAGGCCGTGGTGGCTGCGCATACTCCCAGAAAGAGGGTGTGATGCGCATTGACAGGAAGCTGTATGAGGACACTCGGGATGATAAAGGAGGAAGCGATCATCCAGCAAAACTCGGTGTGATGATGGCATATCAGTTCGGCACAGAATATGGGAAACCAATGTATACCGTCGATCCCACGAATGTCGACGAGCTTGATGATATAGCGAGGATAACGGGGATCAGCGGCGTATACAGAAGGGCACAAAGCCATGTGCTGAACCAGAAGGGAGTAGCGAGAATACATGCCCATAAGATGGGCAGGCGCTATGATGAATGCCGTTTCATCGTATGCCATATCGATGGAGGAATAACAGTCAATGCACACCGGTACGGGAAGATGATTGACGGGACAGAGGGTGCTGGCGGAGAAGGCGCATTCACCCCGACACGTATAGGATCTGTTCCTGCTCTCGAGCTTGCGCGGTATGTGAAAACACATGGTGAGAAGAAGACAGAGGAGCTCTGTTCCCGCTCAGGAGGCTTTGTGAGCCATTTCGGCACATCCAACTCCGATCAGATACACAAAATGGTAGAGAGTGGTGACAGGAAAGCAGCTCTTGTATGGAATGCGATGATCTATCAGATTGCAAAGGCTATCGGAGAGATGGCGACAGTGCTTGAAGGAGATGTCGACGCGATAATCCTGACAGGCGGTCTTGTAAGATTCCGGGATATCATAGAGGGGATAGAGAAGCGCTGTTCATTCATCGCACCGATCGCAGTCTATCCAGGCGAGGTTGAACAGGAAGCCATGGCCTATTCGGTGCTTGATGTACTGGAGGGAAAAGCCGAAGCCTCTGATTACACAGGACATCCCGTATTCGATGGATTCGGCTTTGAACGGGAATGAAGGATTCAGAAGAAGAGACTCTCTCCTGCAGATAGACCAGCAGCTTTATCTCCGAAGAGCGAAGATGCAATCTCCAAGGCCATTTCCCCTGAGCAATGGCATGGGGCTATTGCCTCCACTCCTGAATCATGAAGGTAGGAGAATGTCCGCATTGAGCGCTCGGCATCGGATTCGGAGAGATGCATTCCTCCGATTATCCCATAGACTCTCTTCCCCAGCCTCTGCCTCACTGTATCGAAGATATTCATAATGCCGGGATGGGAACATCCTGCAATGATGACGATGCCATCATCGGTATCGATGCACAGCACCAGCTCATCATGGAAATCATCAGGAATGATTCCGGCTGCTGTCTCTCTGACAAAACGATCCGGAATCACCTCTTCATTATGGATGCGCTCAAAACCGGAGACAGCTGCAATACCTGGAAGGATCTCCATATAGCTGTCAACAATCTTCAGGCTTACACCATGCGAAAGCACAAAAGCCTCATCCCATCCAGGGGAAAGGTCTGCAAATCTCATGCCCTTTCTGGAATACTTTCTGTCAAGGAAATCCTTCCCGATATAAAGAACAGGCACTTCAATCCCTGATTCAATCAGATCACGGAAGCCTGCTGCATGGTCATAGTGCCCATGGCTCAATACCACAGCATCAAGATCCGACAATGATATCCCAAGCCGATGGGCATTATCGATGAAATGACGGCTCTGACCACAGTCGAAGAGGATTCTATGGCCATTATTCTCTATGATAAGACTGAGCCCATGCTCGTTTATCAGAGCTCTGTTTGCCGATGGTCTGTTTTCCATCAGAGCTGTTATCTTCAGCATTCTTCCTCCTACCAAAACACAAAGCCGGAGGGGGTCAGACCTCCGGCAGATGAGTCCGATGCATTATCAGCTGCGTTTGTTCTTCCTCAGAAGGACAACGGATTGCACAACGAGGAATATGCAGATCATCGCAGCAACCGTTATATTCGTCCACCAGGCATCGTCAAGCCCAAGAAGCGAAACGATATTCTTGATAGTGCTCAGTGAAAGCACCCCGAAGAATGTACCGATAATGTTGCCAACACCACCGGTAAGCATCGTTCCTCCGATTATGGACGATGCAATTGCATTCATCTCAGCACCAGTTGCATGCGATGGAGCCCCGGATCCTACATGCAGGAAGTATACGAATCCTCCTATTCCCGCAAGAAGGCCGCAGAGAAGATGGGAGAGGAATCTTGTCTTCTTCACATTGATTCCAAGCATGTTCGCACTCTGCGGATTACCTCCTACTGCATAGAGACTGCGGCCAAGCTTGGTCCAGCGCAGCATGATGAACAGTACTATGACGGTGACGATTGCAACAACAACTCCGATCTCGACATAGGCAGGCACGAACACACCCCTTCTATTGACCGAACCGAGGAAAGGAATATAGATCCTTGTATTCTTCAGAGCTACGAATGCCTCGTTCTGGACATTGAACTGCGTTGAATTGACAATTGTCGTCATTCCCTTGGCAAAGAACATTCCCGCGAGTGTCACGATGAATGGCTGGATATCCAGGAAGGCTACAAGCGCACCCTGCACGATACCGAAAGCAAGACCTATCGCAAGCGACAGGAAGATCGCGCTCATGACACTTCCGCCCTGGTAATCAAGGTTCACAGCTGCGCTCATGCAGATAAGAGCGGTAAGCTTGCCGACTGAGATATCGATTCCACCTGCTATCATTACGATGCTCATTCCGCAGGAAAGGATTATGAGAGCCGCATTCTCATTGAGGATATTGAAGAATGTCTGGACCCTGAGGAAGCCTCTTCCGATAAACAGCATAGCCGCCAGATACATCGCAAAGAACACCACAATCGTGATTGTGAGGAGAAGATTAGTATCTGACATCGGAGCAAGTCTTCTGGTCTTCTTATCAACTACTGCTTTCATCAGGCCGCCTCCTTTCCAAGTCTTGCATGCTGCAGATTCTTCCAGAGCTTGCCGAGTTTCTCACGTACAGTCGGTGCACTCAGGACAACGAGGATGATAACAACAACAGCCTTGTATGCAGGAAGCGCGCTGGAAGATACATTGAACTTGAAGAGCGTTGTCGTCAGGAACTGGATAACATAAGCTCCGAGGATTGAGGATGCCATGCTGAACTTGCCGCCCGAGAGCGCATTTCCTCCAAGAGCAACAGCGAGAATCGCATCCATCTCAATATCGAGAGCAACAACCGAGTAGTTGATTGTTGAGAACCTCGTTACCTTTATGAACCCAGCGACTGCGACACAGAGCCCCATGATCACATAGGTGATGAACTTGATGAACGAAGGATTGATTCCATTGAGCTTTGCGGAATTCGGATTGATACCGACAGCCTGCGTATACAATCCAAGCGTCGTGAACTTAAGCACGAGAGCTATGATGATCATACAGATTATCGCGATGAAGATAGGCGTCGGTATCGGAATGCCTGGAAGGAATGAGCCGAAGTATCCGAACGAGGGGTCGCTGATGATCGGAAGACGGTTGTTATTGATCCATGCTGCTATCGACCTGCCAGCAGTGTAGAGAATCAGAGTAGCAATCATCGGCTGGATATTGAAGTATGCGACAAGCGCACCGTTGAATGCACCGAAGAGCATCGACACGACACAGCTTATGAGGAATGCTGTCAGAATCGAAGCCTGCATCTCATCCGGACGGGGATTATCACCGCAGAGAACACGGAGAACCACACTTCCGCTTATGGCAATCGCTGCACCTACGCTTATATCCTGACCACCGGATGCGGCCGTTACCAGCGTCATTCCGATTGCAAGGATCGCAAGCTCTGAAGCGTTATCAAGTATGGTTATCAGATACCCTGAGAGAACGGGATCCCCTGCACTGTTCAGCGAGTAGTTTATAGCGAAGAAAGATGGATCTGTAATCAGATTGAAAAGGATCAGTGCGAGAAGAGCCGCAATAGGGATGAAAATCTGACGGCGGAAGATCCCTCCGGCCTTGACCAGCCCGGCCTCCCCTGTTTTAGCCATTGTCATTTCGCACCTCCTGCAATAGTACTCATCACCTTTGTCTGAGTCAGATCGCCTCCGGAAAGCTCTCCGACCTGCTTCCCGTCCCTCATTACGATAAGACGCGAACATGTGCGGAGCATCTCATCGATCTCGGAGGAGATGAATGTAACGCTCTTCCCCTCTCCTGCCAGCTTCAGCACAAGCTTCTGGATCTCGATCTTCGTTCCGATATCAATACCCCTTGTAGGCTCATCAAGGATAAGATACTGAGGATTGGTCAGAAGCCACCTTGCAAGGATGACCTTCTGCTGGTTACCTCCTGACAGGGATTTTATAGGTGTATCGGTTGAGGCTGTCTTGATATCAAGCAGCTTGATATACTCATCAGCGAACTTCTCAGCCTTTGCCCTGGATATTGGGCCGAAGAATCCTTCAAGGACCTGAAGCGCCAGAATGATGTTATCCCGTACAGACAGATCTCCGACAATACCATCGCGCTTTCTATCCTCAGGAAGGTATCCGATACCATGCTTCATAGCATCGCGAGGCTTTGATATACGGACTCCCTTGCCATTCATATGCTCAGTTCCGCCCGTTACCTTATCAGCTCCGAAGATTGCTCTCACGCATTCACTGCGTCCTGACCCGAGAAGGCCGGTGAATCCATTAACCTCGCCTTTATGGATGGAGAAGTTGAACGGACTCCTTGCCGCAATGCTTGAAAGACCTTCGGCATCATAGACGATCTCATTGCTGATCTTCTGCTCTTCATCCCCGCTCTTGATCTCAGAAAGGTCATCCAGCTCCTTTCCAAGCATCTTGGAGACAAGCTCAACACGCGGCAGATTCTCGATCGCATACTCGCCAACCAGCTGTCCATCGCGGAGAACCGTAATCCTGTCGCATACCTCATAGACCTGATCAAGAAAGTGTGTGACGAAGATGATCCCAACCCCGCGGGCTTTGAGATCAAGCATAAGACGGAAGAGCTTTGCAACCTCTGACTCATCAAGCGAAGACGTGGGCTCATCAAGTATAAGAACCTTGCATTCCATATCCACAGCTCTGGCAATCGCAACCATCTGCTGGACAGCAATAGAACATGATCCAAGCTGCTGTTCTGCCTTTGCAGGAATACCCAGAGATTCAAGGATCCTGTTTGCAGAGGCATTCATCTGATGCCATTTCGTGATAACACCCTTGCTTCGTCCTATATACATATTCTCTGCAACCGTGAGATTCGGACAGAGCGTGATTTCCTGATAAACTGTGCTGATACCAGCTTTCTGGGCCTCTTCCGGCGATTTGATATTTATCGGGCCCTCATGGCCTTTGAGGAAGACCTGGCCATCATCCTTTGCATAGACACCTGTAAGAACCTTTATAAGCGTCGACTTGCCTGCTCCATTCTCACCCATCAGAGCGTGTATCTCACCTTCACGGAGCGTGAAATCCACATTCTGCAGTGCTTTTACGCTATAAAAGCTCTTATAGATTCCTCTCATTTCAAGAACAGAATCCTTTTCCATTCCTTACCTTCCTTTTGTCAGAAACACAGCAAGGCACGCGGGATCATCCATGTGCTCCTTCGTGCCTTGCATTCCCCTAATTCAGATAAATCCGATCAGATTCCGTACTTATCAACATCTTCCTGGGTAATGGTTGTGGCGTCGAATCCCTGCTCAACAAGATAGATTGTCTTGCTCTCAGGATCTATGGAATTCTCAAGATTCCTGATGATTCCGTCGATAGTATCGGCCTGGAAAGGATTTGCCTGTCCATCGTAATTCCATCTGCCAGCGAGAAGCTCTTCAAGAGCCCACTTATTGCAGTCGAATCCCATGATGATCACATCGCCGCCAACTCCATGGGAGATGTTAGCTCTGTCGAGTGCTGCTACAGCGCCTCTTGCCATATCATCATTCTCTGCATAGATGACATTGAACGGCTCGCCGGAATCGATAACAGCCTGTGTGATCTGCTGAGCTGTCTCTGCATTCCACTCTGCTGTCTGCTGTGTTACAAGATTCCAGTTGTCATTGTTTGCAACCATCTCATCGAGAGCAGTTGTTCTTCCGATCTGTGCTGAAGAGCCCATTACACCCTGGATATGGATGATGTTGTACTCGTCAAGATTCTGGGAGGCAAGCCAATCAACAGCTGTCTGGCCCTGGAGGTTCGTATCAGAGACAACCTCAGCCACATAGAGGCTAGGATCTGCATCGACTGTGCGGTCGAAGAGGATTACATAGATGCCAGCATCATATGCGTCCTGGAGAACTGAATCCCATCCAGCTGTTCCTGCTGCGGAAAGAAGAAGGTAATCTACTCCATCCTGGATGAAAAGCTGTGCTGCTGCGATCTGCTCATCATTCCTGAGGCTGTAATAGAAGGAAGCATCATAGCCGTTCTCTTCATTGAATACTCTCTTGAGGTCTGCATCATTAGCTGTGCGGTATCCCGATTCGTTAGGATCGTTATTGATGATACCAACTCTGATGAGGCCATTATCTGCACCTGATGCTTCAGCTGCGCCCTGAGCGAATACAGCTGATACGGACAGAATAAGGACAAGGAGTGAAAGCAAAACCTTTTTCATAATTCTATACCTCTCTTTTGTGTTACCGGCAATGCCGATATCTAAAATGATTGGAACATGGGAAATTCCATCTGTCAATGAATTTCTCTGATACAAATCAAAAAACGGCCAAAATCGAATACAACTTCAAACATTCTGGCTTTTCCAATACAATTTTATCTTTGTTCCAGTGAATTAAAACGGCTAAATTGGTCAAATCATATGACTGATATTACCAGATTGAATACAAATATTTGAATTTCAAACTAATTGAATACAAATATGGATATTGATGTTATCCTAAGAAGAAGGAGACATGGAATGCCATCAAAATACAGACAGCTTGCGGATATCCTCAGAAGAGATGCAGAGAGAATATACAGTGATGGAGGAAACAGACTTCCGACAGAGATGGAGATATCCTCCTCATACTCTGTAAGCAGACAGACGGTGCGAAGCGCTCTCAGGGAGCTGGAGAATGATGGGGTGATTGAGAGGCGGCAAGGCAGCGGATCCTACATAAAGCCCATAAAGAACCTGAAGGCCTCCAGCCATATCGCTGTCGTGACGACATTCATCGATGACTACATCTTTCCTTCAATACTCCATGATGCGCAGAGGATCTTCTCGGACAATGGATACTCTACCATTGTCTACGCTACGGAGAACAGTGTCGGCAGGGAGAATGAGATACTGACAGAGATACTCGGAAAGAATATCGATGCCGTTCTGATCGAAGGATCAAGAACCTCCTATCCTACTCCCAATACGGCTCTTTTCATGCAGCTCAGGAAACGCGGCATTCCTGTGCTGTTCCTCCATGGGAAGTATAGGAATCTCCCGGATTTTCCTGCGGTCCTCGATGACAATTTCCGGGGAGGATACCAACTGGCACGGTATCTTATCAATAAGGGACATACGGACATAGCTGGAATTTTCAAGAGCGATGATGCGCAAGGCCCGGAACGCTATCATGGGGTGGTATCTGCAATGACCGATGCCCAGATCAGAATAAATGACAGCAGATTCTGCTGGTACGACACAGAAGACCGGAAGAGCATCCTGTCAGGTGAACCAGGAAGTCTTACGAAGCTGAGCAGATTCATAGATGAGAAGCTTGGAAGTGCCACAGCAATTATCTGCTACAATGACGAAATCGCATATAGTGCGATCCAGATTATCCTGAAGCATGGAAAGACTGTTCCGGAGGATGTTGCAATCGTGAGCTTTGATAACAGTTTCTACAGCCAGATCGGCTCTGTACCGATAACATCTCTCGGGCATAAAGCGCCACGGAGCGGAGTCGCAGCAGCAGAGCTCCTGATTGGAATGCTGAAAGAGAACAAGACTGAATCGATGAACCTAAGATGGGAACTCATCAGCCGCCAGAGCGGATGATACATCAGCCGAGATTCATGAATGATTTCACGGGAATGCTGAATATTATCCCCATTCCCTTCTTCTTCAGGATCTCCAATGAGCTTATCGCATCTATTACATCATCGGCTTTATCACGATCCATGACAATCATCAGAATCTCCTTTTCAGGAACAAGAGGATATCCGAAGAACTTCACATCATCCTCCGTGCTTGTGCCATGGGCATTGATCACAGTGCCGCCTTTTGCTCCGGCCTTACGGGCTGCAACCATTATATCCTCGCTGTAGCCTTCTTCGCAGATAACTTCGATAAGAACCCAGCTGTAATCCATTCCATCCTCCTCACTGTCCTCGACCAATGCATCGGTCATCATCACAACACCCTTTGCCTTCACAGTCTGCACTGCAGAGAGAATCGCATCAGGATCTCCTCTGTTTATGACACTGATAAGGACATCCTTCCTTGTATCGCCCAGGCCCAAAGTTGCAAGCAGAGAGCTCGAAGCTGTCCCACGGGCACTGCAGATAGTTCCTCCAGGCGCACCCGCTTCCCTGGCAGCTGCCATGACCTTATCAGCCTGGCCACGGCCAACAATGGCAATCATCGTCTGCCACTTCATCTTCCACCCCCTTCGGCTTTCCTGAGCCGGGCTTTATATACTATTCCTAGAATCTCGATAAGAAGGATAGGCATCATGGCAATCATAGCAATCATTCCAAATGATGAGGCCAGCGAAGCAGAAGCAGTACCAGATGCAGCGCCTATCGCAAGAGGAAGCAGGAATGTAGAGCTCATCGGCCCGGTAGCTACCCCTCCAGAATCGAATGCGATTGCCGAGAAGAGTCCCGGAGTCCAGATCATAGATACCATGATCAGAAGATAGCCAGGGACCAGGAACATCAGAATAGGAAGCGAATATACTGTCCTGATCAAGGCAAGGACAACAGCCAGTCCTACTCCAAGGCAGAGCGCAGCAAGCATTATTGGCTTTCGTATATGCCCGCCGCTTATCTCCTCAACCTGATCGGTAAGGACTATTACCGCAGGCTCTGCAAGAACAACGCACAGCCCGAATATGAATCCAGAGGAATAGAGAAGCCATGGACGGTCAGCGAGCGCCACTCCCAGTTCCTGAGCAACATCTGAGAAAGAATATTCGACTCCAGTGAAGAATATAACGAGACCTATGAATGAATAGAAAATGCCGACGAATACCCTTATAACCTGTGTATGAGGCATCTTTATGAAGAATACCTGCATGAAAACACATACTATCAGCAGAGGGAAGAATGACATGCCGACACTCTGGAATTTCTCCGCGAGGAGAGTGAATATATCAATCTGCGGAGCAGCCTCAGCCGTATCAGGGATGCTGCCACTTGTCCCGAAGACCATCCCGAGGATCAGCACTGCAAGGACAGGTCCGATGGAAGACAGGGCGACATAACCAAACTCCGACTCTTCCGAATGCTTCCGGAGCGATGCAACACCCATACCTATAGCCATTATGAACGGAACAGAGAGAGGGCCTGTCGTCGCTCCTCCGGAATCAAATGCGACAGAGACGAAGAAACCATCGCAGAAGAAGGAGCAGAGGAATATGGCCAGATAGCTTATGAAGAGTATGAGCTTCATAGGCAGCGACAGTATCGTCCTTGCAAGCGACAATGCCAGGAATATGCCTACACCGACAGCAATCGAGCAGAGAAATACAGACACAGGGACATCGCTGCTTATCTGATTGACCTGGGAAGCAAGCACCTGCACATCCGGCTCCGGAACTGTGATGATGAATCCAAGGATCACAGCAGCCCCGAGCAGAATCGGAAGAGATCGGCTTTTCGTTAAAGCAGTACCGATTCTCGTACCCATAGGCAGAAGACCTACATCCGTACCTGTAAGGAATATCGTAAGACCGGCAATCACAAGGATACAGGAAACTATGAAACGCACGAATTCCCCTGAATCCATCACACCAGCTGTCAATGACAGCACAGAGGCGAATACGGCAATAGGCAGGACCGATATTGTTACTTCCTTAAGCTGCTTCAAGATATCCAAACCCTTCCTCCGTCAGGGTAAGTATAGCAGAAAAGATATTCGCATGGCACTACATTATCACACAGCGGCATCATCAACAGAAGCGCCGGCGAACCAGGCCTCTGTTCTGGTCTGGACATTCTGCTGAAGATTCCTGTAGAAGAACTGATAATCCATCAAATGATAGACACCATCAGGGAAAAGACTATTTGAATAATCAGATGGAGTTATATCCACGGCCTTAAGCGTTCCTCTCTCCTCATCAAGATAGGCTCCTGTCAGGCAGGGGATCTCATTGACTATGCTACCGGAGTAATCTGTGAAGCATGCTCCGATATTCAATGATTTATCCGCGATCTCCGGTCCGGTTTCCCAATTCAGCGGATTGATTCCTATCGTCCTCACACCTTCCGGGACAATAATGGATCCGCTGGTTTCTGGTGATTCAGTATTGAATGATACTATCACACCTGTATCCGTCTCACCCTCTGCCATTCTCAGATGAGGATATTCAGCAAGATCCTCCATCGTGATACGCCAGCCTATGCAGTATGCAGCAATCAGCTTATCACTGTATTCCTCCTCATCAAAAAACTCCTCAAGAAGCATGAGCGCAAGCTGGGCTCCCTGGGAAAAACCGGCAAGAATCAGCGGCCTTCCATCATTCAGGTTATCCATATAGTACAGGAATGCATTGCGGATATCCTCGTATGCTATCGAAAGATATGGCTGCATCTCATCCTCAGTCCCCTCATAGAGAGGGAATGTCATCTGCCTGTAGAAAGGAGCATACATCCTAGCACACTCCTCATAGATCCCACGTTCCATGTTGAGAGCCCCGATGAAAGACTTCCTTGTTTTCCCGTCAGCCATATCCATATTGAAGTTGCCCGCATGGCCAAGATCCACAGTAGGACAGATAAGGAACAGATCCGCATCCTTTCCATCCCCTATACCCCAATATGCCCAGCTGGACTCATCTGAGTAATCAACAGGCGATGAAGCAGCTGAAGAGAACACCGCAAAGATCAACAGGATAAGGAAAACGGATAAACGCATATATCCTGACTTCATTCATGACCTCCTTGCGTATGACAAGGCATCTGAAACCACCATTTCCGCTAGACGCCTGGCACTGTACTCAATAGGAACGGCATCAAATGCAGAAGATATCACATCAAGCTGGGAAGGTTCGTTGACAAGCTTCCGGATGATTCCTATCTGCTTTTCCCTGTCGCCTGCTGCATTCCAGCCAACACCGTACTTCTCTATATATTCAGCAGATGCAGTCACGATATACACCAGCTCTGTAATCAGGAAGGGACGATGGGCATATATTGCCTCGACTATCGTATTGATCCCGGCCCTGCCCGCTATCACATCCGATGCAGCAAGGTATTCGCTGACATTATCAACGAATCCTCGGATTTCCACGGAGGATTTTCCTCCCACATACCTGGCCATCACATTCCTGATACGCCTTTCCATATCCTTTCTTATTCCACCTATGATAACGATCTGCACAGGAAGGTCTTCTGCCAGTATATCCTCCAGAAGACTGAGAGAACCGAGTCCCTCCCCTCCAAGATTGAGCTGAATTGTGAAGGCATCCTCTTTCAGGCCTATCTTCCGCCTTGCCTCATGCTTTGAAAGCCGTGGCCTATCTGCAACCGATTGCTGCAGCGGAAATGGGCAGAGCATAATCGAATCGGGATCCTGCCCCATTGCAGCAACACTCTCTGCTCCCTCCTCCGTAGGGATGAGGAACTTTCTCAGATACGGACAGATAGAGACGACAGGAGCAGAGAAGACATCCGTTGAATAGAAATACACAGGTATGTCCTCTTCCATATCATGAAGCATGGTGGATAGAACAGTTCCGGGATATGGATGAGTCGCGAATATGAAATCGGGTCGCGACTCTGCAATCATTGCAGAAAGCTTTCTCCGCCTCAGCCTATCTATTGTCCTCTCTACAAGCTTTATGCCCCACCCAGAACGGTCCAGGGAACGGAAAAGATGCTCCTCAAGAAAAGGAATCCTGAGCATCAACCGCCACATGCCCTGATTGAGCTTCTCCATCCAGTCGAGGTCAAGATAACTGAAAAAATCAGCAAGCTCGGAATCAACACCGATTTCAAGAAGCTGCTCATGAACAGCCTTGGCAGGAACGTAATGCCCCTTTCCGGCTTTTATATAGACACAGAGTCCTCTCATCGTATCTGTATTCTAGCAGGAATGCGGTCCAGATGGCGATAGCTGGATAGTCCGTGATGAATGATCTGAACCCACGAAATGACCCGAGCTTATACTTCAGCATCAGCTATTGCCTATTGCTTCTTGACATATCATAAAGTCTATCAAGCATCGAACGCACAGATGAGACAGGCTGAAGAGATCCATTGACGAAGAGCGAACGCACATAGATATCATTATCGGGCTCTACTCCGAAATCGACCTTGACATCTGCAGAGTAGCCTGTCTGGGATAATGGCCCGCTAACGCTTACGACCCTATCCCTGCTGATTTTCCACTGGCAATCATCCAGAACCCGGAATATATCCCCCATAGGGATTCCCCTGTATACATGCTGCTGAACAGCTCCAAGAGCTGCATTCTCCCTATCATTGATACGTGAGAATGCGAAAACCGCAGCAAAAAGAATCAGAAGAAGAGCAATATTCAAAAACTCCTATCTGCACCCACGGAAAATCATTAGGAATTTCAGAGAAATTGATAGTTGGACTTCACCATTAAAACTGAAGCATCGGAATCAATGAATCACACTGAAATGCAGCGCTCCATAACTTAAAGCATCACCATGCATGTTTTAAGGAAATGGATTTCCCAAAGCATCATACGAACCATCATTGCATTCAGAGGAAATGTTTCACCACTTTTTTAGAAAAGATATCCGGTTCAAATCAATGACCAGAATAAACAACAGCAGTCAACGGATAATCACCTTCTCTGCTGTCATCATACCGGCATCCACAGCCTTGGAAAAATCATAGAAGAGATGCTGATTGGAACTTAGTCTGTCCTTTATATGCTGAGCTAGTGCTTTATCAGTGCAGTATACATAACAGCCTTTCATCGCCCGAGAAAGAAGTGTTTTATATGTATCGCGTATGATCTTATCCTTCAGCCAATCAGCATGCTCCCCTTTTGTCTTGATGCCGCGAAGGGATGCATCGGTCTTTGCCCGTTTGCTTGCATCTGTGATTACCTGGCCATTCTCATAGCGGAGATCATCGCCAATTATTACACCGACATATGAGAACTCAAGCCTCTGGGATGTGTGAATACAGCCAATCTGATCAACGGTATTGCTATCAATTGCCCATGTTGATGTATCGCTAAAATTCCAATACGCACTGAAATGCTGACCATCTATCACGATATCAGGCCCTGCCGCATGATTATCCTTGGAGATCCAGTTCCAGCAGTACCCCGCCAGCATACGGGCCTTATTATCCTTGAGATTCAGGCGCTTTATATCCTCAAACATCTTATTCAGGTCGTCATATACCTTGATATCATAATCTGCGGGATTGAACGTATACTCCTTCTTACCTATATCCAGGACATCATCGAGGAAGTCAAGATATCCATCAGAGCCATTGCACCTGAACTGGGATTCCAGCTGGCTTCTATACACCGTGGCATGCATTGCCTTAGCATGTTTTCGTATCTCAGCTATGCTTCCGATATCCTTGGCTGTGACAATCTGATCCTCATCAATGAAGAATACGGAAATCCTGGAAGCATTGATGATTTCCTTTATCTGGTTCTCACCTTTTGCGAACAAACCTGACTTCGCATTGAGACGATGAGCCTCATCAACGATAAGGACATCAAAGTCATTACAGCCGCTATCAACAAAGCTACCGGAGCTTTTGAAGAGAGTCTGGACATAAGCCTTCCTGTAATTTCTCTGTGTAAGCTTTGTCATATAGACATTCCGGGGCGCACTGTTCTTAGTCACATATGCACTTGTCTTGCCATCCTTTATCGCTGCAGCAAGGAGGTTGATTGCCAATACGCTCTTACCGGTTCCCGGGCCTCCGCTGATTATGAACACCTTCTTCTCGTCCGTCTCATTGCGCATACGTCTGACCATTGTCATGATGAGTTCGAAGATGCTCTTCTGAGAGTCAATAAGCACAAACTCATTGTTCTCCTGGCTGGTATCAAGAATCCTATCCAAAACATCCTGCAATGACTTTGAGGGACGCAGTTTCCCATAATCGATACGCAGCATGACATTCCCCTCATCAGGGGTAGATACCTTATCTGCTATGAATTCTCTAAGCTTCAAGGCATCATATCCTGTAAAAACAGGAGCTTTATCGATTTCTCGGAAAATGGCTTTATTCAATACAGGATCATCATGCATCGGCGCATAGTTATGAAGGAATGCGCATGGATAAAGCAGCACCCCATCGTTCTGTACGCATTCATTGTATTCCTGCAGCGTTATGGCATATGACCAGGCCTGATACGATGGATGAGGAACATTGCGTTCTCCCCCATTGATTACAGTACGTACAAGATCTGCATCAGCCAAAGCTGTAACAGAAGACCACTGCTTGAGTTCCACTATCACGACATTCTCATTACCACAGCTATCCTTGCCGGCGATGATGAAATCTATTCTGGAATTCTGGTGTGGCAATCTGTATTCAATGCATACCGTTGCATCATCATGGATAGCAGAGGTATCAACAACAGTAGCCATATGACGGAGTGAATTCTTCCATGCATGATACTCAGCATCATGGACCTTGCCGATTCTCTTCTCGAACTCAACCCTGATGATATCCGCTATGCCTCTATTCCTATCATGCGGATTGAGTGTATTATCAACAAATTCCTTCTTGCTTGATTGGTAGATAATCATACAGCTTCATCCATAAACTCAATCCATTGTACAGGATAATACGTATATCTTCAGCAAACAGAGAGCATTTCCATAAGCAAAGTATTCACATCGAAGTCAGGAGAAGGTTTATATCCAAAAATCCTGTTTCTATGGTAATCAAGATATTTCTCTGTACCATCAGGTACATACTCAAGGTGCTTTTCATCATCAATACCTAACCGTTCAAGATTCTTCCAAAGCTGATATGTCTGTGTCTCCGGCAATATTATCCGGCCATTATCAGGATTGAACGAAATAACACCCCTATCAAACAGTTTGTCATAATTCGGAGAAAGCAATAATGAATTCTTAGGATCAATTCTTTCCATGGAATTAGATTCTCGCCATGGTTTAATATGACTCGCAACCAACCAGGAAGTATCATCAACACCTGTGACAGCGCATTTACCATTCCATAGTTTTATTGCACCATCTCTGAAATTCTGTTGTTTTGTCCGTATTGTCTGTATCCTCTGTTTTTCGGTATTGCAAAACGAGCTGGCCGTTGTTTCCTTGAATTCTATAGTCGAAGTTCTCATACATTCCTGCCAAGCTGCAAAATCTGGAAGATCCAAAAAGAACTGAGAAGGTATACCAGGATTATTGATATGAGAACGTATAACAAGTGCTCGGCCATAATACACATATGGATTACCTGCAAATTCCCGAATGAAAACATGACAATCCAAGCCATTGCTGAATGCATCTTCAGCTATTCTTTTGTTTGTCTGTCCCTCCCAGAATAAACAGGCTGATTCTTCGTTAAGAATATCCATGTATTGTGTGGTATCTGATCTTTTATGAAGGGTAACAAGGATTATAAAAGCATCACTGCCTCTTCCTTTAAAGACGCCAGTTTGCTTCAAAGCACCTGGATCAACCCCCCAGAATAGGGGCAATATCATTGATTGTATATTTGTTGCCAATCTTAAGGATCCTTTGCAACCTAAACGATACACCTTGCTGTTTCTCTGCCATCCCATTCATAAGGCCAGGATATCACCAAAATCAGAGAAACAGAATCAAAATGAACTACATACTCAAAATGCAGCAAAATGTGCCACCCTATCTCATATAACTGCTATCTATCTCTGACGTTTCAAAAATTCTAGGGGCAGATCATGGGCAAACAATTGTCTACCCGATAATGATCCACCTCCCATCGGACCGAGATCCTTCCCTAATTATTATTCCCCTATCCTTCAACCAATTCAGATCTCTTTCAATTGTGTGAGTAGAAACCTTTTATATAATTGCGATTTCCGGAATAGTTATGGATGGATTACTCCTAATCAAATCAAGTATTGCATTACGCCGAATCCCAGAACCTTTTGATGATTCTTTGAACAATAACACATCATCCTTCCCGACATCCTTCCCGACATTTGTATTTTGCTTAATGTCATTAATGTTCCTTCCATATAGTTGATCTACAAGCAGCATATACTTCTCAGAAGGTTTCAGGACAAGTGAAATGCTTTTCTCATAGATCCTGTATTCCGGTTCCGGATTTCCACCTGCCTTGCAAGCGTTCAGCATCTTCGGAATACCCGTACCGAACTTCTCTACACCCCCGCATACTGAATGCATTCGAAATGAGTGGATTTATATGCATTGTATCTTATTTCAATGAATTTAATTTCAGTGCTTTATTGACAAGTACAAGCATACATGAATCTCATTCAAGGAAAGCTTCCTGTTCAAGACGTACACGCTTTTTAATCATCAGAGAAATCAATGAATGGAATCCGGTGTATGATTCATCTGAAAGAAGTGCCTCCAACGACCTCAGGTAATCTTCATCAGTTATTTTCTCTGCGGAATCCATATAGTTTTCAAGCGTGTCTTCATCCATCATGAAAGGAGTCACTTCCGGTATCAGCGATTTAAGTTGAACGAATATACGGAATCCTCCAATATCTATATCACCCGTATGACGGTATTCCGCTTCTGGAAAGCTTTTATGGACAAGAGACAGGAACCTACCCTTTGCCGGACTGAAGAAACCTCCAAGGAAAATAACAAGCTCATCATCTCCTCTGCTGGAAGCAAGCTGAATGTAATTTGCCTTGTTCTCAACAGTTGTTATCCTGCGCATATCTGTAGAAGTGCAGCCTGCAGCCCGCTCCACATCAAATGATGTGATAGCAGATCCTGCCTTCAATGCGGAGAAATCAACAATACGGCCATCGATGAATTCAATCGAAAGATCCCCGCAGAACAGGAATTCCTCTGGATATCTTACGACAGAATATGCGGAAAGGAGCTCTTCATCTCTTTCCCCTGTTCTGATCCTGCGAAGGATTGAGAGTACAGATGATCGCACGTTCTTCTCGAAATGCTTTGAATCTCCGTACAGCTTAAGACTCATTACCCTTTCCATAATCTCGTCTTCATTGGATGCCATGAAGTGAAGTGCTTTCAGAATATCATCATCAAGGGAAGCACCTGAAAAAGGACGTGGAATTACCTGCTTTTCAGTCTTGACCAAAACTGATTGAAGATATGATTTAATACTGCCATCCGGAATTACCGCTTCCGCCTGTGATATCTTCAGCCTAAGATTCTCTAGGAGGCTGTGCCTGTCGGTTCTGCCTGAGTAGGCATATGCTCTTGCGATGCTTTCTGCGTCAACATCGAGGTAGATTGATGATGGATATGAATCATCATCCCTGTCACGCTCAAATCCAGCAATGCCTTCTTCTTTCAGGAAGGCAATTGCCTCAAGGAACGGACGTCTGTCTGATGGGCTTTCCAACATCAGAAAGAGACGGCTGTCTTTATGAGGCGTAAGGATTATGCGTCGCTTTCCCCCTTTGAATGCTTTGCTCTTCTCATATTTATCAAGAAGTGCATTAATGATCTGAAGAGCTATCTCATCTCTACGCATCGACTTTCTTCTTTCTTCTCACATAAGAGGAGTCATTGGAGCGTAGAGCAATCAATGTCTCATCGGAAAGTGGGTCGATATCACCAAGCTTCTCAGGAGGAGCAGAGAATACAGCTTGCAGACCTATCTCCCTGAGCAGTCTTATTGACTCCCTTATTCTCTCGCCATCCATTTTCGAGAAGGCTTCATCAAGAATGATGAGCCTGATTGTATTGTTATGGCTTGTACTTCTGATACGGCAGATTTGTGCGAATGACACAAGAAGGGAAATATAGAACGGGAGCTGAGTCTCACCTCCGGATTTCTTTCCCATCATGACAGAAAGTCTCTGATTGCGCCCTGATTCCTCATCAGTCACAACTAAATCGAATGTAAGATATGTCCGGTAATCTGTGTATCGTCTCACTGCTTCTTCATATTCAGCCCTTCTCTCGCCTTCGCTTCCGGAGAGAATTATCGCACCAAACAGTTCATCTATCTCCTTTTTATGGCTCTCCGTGAATGAATCCTGGAATAGTGAAGGATTGCCTTCATTCATACGCATCAGAAGGGGATCCATGAACATATCATAGAAACGTCTGTATTCCTTGTTCGGCTGAACAGTGAAACGATATCTGTCGTGTCCGAACCGAAAATGGCGCAAAGTAACATTCATGCTTTCAATCTGCCTCTGGACACTCTCAATATTCTCTTTGATTCTGGATATGAAATCATCACGGAATTGTCTGTCGGCTGTAGCCTTCGCATCCTTTATCTTCTCAAGATACTCAGGAAGCTTCACATCCTTCAGAGCAGAGAGTTCTGCGTTGTATTCATCATTGTCCTCCCTCCTGGTATCGAGACCAAGCTGGAAAACCGTATTATAGTCAGTCCGGAGGCTATCGCGGGCAGACCTGAGGTTGGCCAGCCGTGTCATAGTTCCACTGATTGCCACTGTAAAGCGTTCCAGTATGGTTTTTCCTCCTTTATCGTTCAGCTTCTCCTTCTGATAACGCGCCTCTCCGACATGGCCTCTCCACTCATCATCATACTCAGATTCGATCACATCCATTTCTTTTTCAATCATCCTCTCAAGATCTGGTAAGACATAATCAGAAAGCCTTCTTATTTCAGCAGAAAGCTCACCACGACGTTGGACAGCTGTATCACGCTCACCCCGTTTCCTGTTTTCCTCTAACTTGAGTTTACCTATCTGTTCTTCAAGCCCGCTCAGGAAGAACATATCAATGCTTGAAAGTTCTTCATCAACAGCAGACAGTTCTTCATCAATTACAGGAATACGCAAAACCGCATTCCTGCCCTCATCTATTCTCTCAGAAGGAGGCAGGTCTGGTCCATTCTTTGCATCAGCAAGGAAATCGACACAGCGGCAGATATTCTCCTGTTCTTTTCTCTTCTCCTCTCTTTCAAGTTTTCTTGCTTTTATCTGATAATCGATTGCAGCACGGCCCAGAAACGGGAAAGTGTATATATTGCGGCTTATAGCTTCTACTCTAGATACATTGAAGAATATTGCGTCGGCATCTATGTGAGATGCACCTGCATCACCCTTGAGAATACCACCCAGAAGATACCGTAGATATCTATCTGCATTTTCATCAGTCGCAGATATAGATTCATAAAGTGAATCATGCAGCACTTCTATTTCTGGAATCAATTCAGCATCCACAACAGCGACACCTTCACCTTTATACTCTGCTATAAGATCTTCTGCTTTAATAAAAGCCTTATGTGAAAGCAGGATATCAAAACGATGTTTTCCCAGATATCCCTCGACAGCATCTCTCCATACAGGATCCACCACTTCTGCAGCATCTGCAAGGATGACAGGCTCCTCGGCTGTATTCTGCCAAAGCTCCTTCTTCAGCTGGACAACAGCCTCAGGGAATGGCTTTATTCCGCTTTCAAGCCTGCTTATCTCGTCGTTCAATGAATCAATATGCCTGCCCAGCTCGTCCAGCTGTGTCTGGTAGCTGCTCCACTTCTCCCAGATTGAACTTTTAAGCTCATTGATATACATGCCAGCCTCATCAAAAGGATATGATGCCAACTCTTTACTATCTATTCTGGCAAGATCAGACAGCATGAACTGCGGGGAAGGAAGCTCCAGGGACAAAGAGGAAGCGTCATCAAGTGCTCTGGTCCAGAAATCTCCGAGACGCTGCAGTCGCGCAATAAGGCGGGAGATGAAATCAGAAGCCTTTGACTTTTCTTCCGAAAGGTTTTTCTGTTTCTGCTTCAGGCTCTCTTCCCTTTTCTTCTCATCAGATGAATACAGCATCTTCTGAAGTTCCGTAATCCTGTTGCTGGTTTCCTCAATGGCTGCATTTATCAGAATGAGCTCTTCATCATTCCTGCTGTTTTCATCCAGAAGCCCGGCTAGTCTGGCTTTACCTGCCTCCATCTCTTGCGCATGCTCATCCACGCCGGCTCTTGCAGCTATATACTGCTGGGTCCTGAGAGTATCCTTGATTCCCTGATAGTCCTCATCTGCCTTCTCTATTTCCTCTAGTCTGGAGATGCGGCTCTTCATAGTCTCCGCCTCATGCTCCAGTTCCGTATATTTCCTGATGTCACTCTGCATAGCCATGACATCAATTTCACTCTCCACATCGCATATATATTCCGTTATGAATCGGGTGATATCATTCATAGGTGTGAATGGAACGGCTTTTCTGAGAAGTGAGAGATATTTCTCGTTGATGGCACCTTCCTTTGCAAGGAGCGCCGCTCTGTATTCCCGATTAGACTGATACCAGGCACCATCTGAACTGCGCACGAAATCCTTAAGCTGATCCCTGTTCATCGGAACATCATTCAAGTGGAAAAGAGAAGCAGGAAGTTTTTCCGGAATTATAAACCAAATATGGCTGAATGATCCGTCCTTATAGCATTCCGCTGCAAACGATGCAGTGAAATATGAATTCTGGTCAGTGTCATGGAATTCCAGTGCTATATAGGTCATGAAGTGACTTGAACGTTTATACGTGAATCCGGTATCGCCATCATCTCCTTGTTCTCCGAAAAGATAGCTCTGAAGCGTTCTCGTGGATCGCTGGTTCGCAGCTTTATTGAAGAATGTACCGGACGTATCTCCAAGGAGTACAAGCTGCATCGCATCAATGATTGTTGATTTGCCTGAACTGTTTTTTCCAGTAAGGAAGGTAATCATCTCAAATGGGATTACCTGCATGGAGAAATTATGCCAGTTCATAAGCAGCATCCGCTCAAGCTTCTTCATCATCAGTCTCCTTTGTATCCTCATCAATCATCCTGGCAATTGTCGCAATCTTCTCATTGGTAACAATAAAGAGGATTGTCGGGTGTATGATATATTTTGCATCTCCTTTCTCAATCGACCCGGATAATCTTGAGATGATTCTGAAATTCAGCAGCTTTCTGATGCTTTGTCTCAATACATCATTCGAAGGTTTCTTCTGGAACAGTGAAAGACTTATCATACGCTGAACGATAGCAGCCAGAGAAATTACCACATCTGCAGATAAGGAAAGATTATCCCTCTCTTCATCGTAAATCAGCCGCAGCATATAAATCAGCTGAGTTGTGAATTTATCAAGGTGTTCTCTTGTGCCGCCTTCATCAGGAGAAGCAGATATGACACCATAGGTCTCATCGCGCCTGAGTATGATTCCCATCACTGACAGGTACTCCTCAAGAAGGGGAAAGCATCTGTCTGCGAAAAGGTACTCCGGATTGGTTTTCCTGCGCCCTTCTTCGGCATCATAGACATACAGAGTGATAAAAGTATGGAAAAGCAATGAATTCACGGCCTTCATGAAAAGCACTTTGTCTCCAGATGAAAGCTCAACATAACCATCAATCATGACTGTTCCTCCTGAATACAGCCTCCGGAAGGATATAACCTCCGCAAATCACTTCTTCATCGCCCATCTCCATCATGAACGGGGAAAGGAGCTCAGAGGAACGCATGAGAGCAAGAACAAATAGCAATGATGTATTCTCATCTTCAATGCAAAGTTCCTCTGTATGGACTTCGTCCCGGCCATCCAGCTTCGACATGATGAAGTCATCTATCCTGTCATTCGAATATGCTGACTCGAATTCATTCATCAGCATTTCAGCTTCGCCATCAGGCAGTTCTACTCTTTCTATTCTATCAATTGCGCCTTCATCGAGCTCGGTGCGCCTGATTCTGTCATAAAGTGACTCTGATATAAGGAATCTTGATGAAAGCACGGAAATAGAATCAGACAGAATTGTTGCCATATTGTCGTCAGAACTATGCATCAGAATCTTTGTAAGGAGTCCCCTGCTGCCACGGTCATAACTGACCATATAACGCATTCTGTCAATGGCAGCACGCGTGTATTCTGCATGCCTATTCTCTATCATCGCTATTGTATTCTGGATGCTTGAATAAGTATCGATAATGAAGTTGATTTTCCGGAGCACATCTTCTCTTGCGGTGTTTTCATCGGATTCAGGATGTCTTTTTTCCTCTTCTGCCGCAAGAAAGAGAATAACCTCATCGCTATCACTCCATGACTCAAGAATGGAAAGAATGGACTGTTTGAAACGATAGACGGAATCAGTTCTCTTGATTGGGTCCAGCACCTTCTTCAGAATATCGTGAGCATAGCTGTCAAAATGATCGGCAAGCAGAGCATTGACATCGAGCGTTGAAACTCTCTGCATGTATCGTCTGATGTTATTGTAAAGGGTCTTCAATGATTCAATGAACTCTGATGTATGCCTGTATGATTCTTCAAGTGCCGTGTAGCGGAAGTCCGGATCAGTTTCGGATTGCCGCAGTACAGCATATGTGGAGAATACAAATCCATTGTACTCAAGATGCGTCTCATTCATCATTGCATAGAGCGCATCAATCATGGTTACTGCATAATCAGGGATTATGACATTCTCATTAAAAGATGAGGATGAAGCGTATTCTATCTGAATCCATCCACATTCAATCAGCCTACGTATGATGATAGATACTTTTGAAGAAATATCATCAGCAGTTCCGTATTCCTTTTCCTCTTCAGAGAAATCTCCTGAGGCAACAACAGATCCAAGCCTGTCAATAAACAGCATCTGAAGATACGGCCTGCTTATTGTAAGCTCGCTACTCCTGGCAGCTTCTCTTAGAAGCATGACGGCCTCAAGATAGATTTCCTTCTTGCCTGATGAGAGAATACTGAAGAATCTGTCTGGAACTATATCGAAAAGTTTCACATCTGAATGATAGCATAATTGCGTTCCGGAGAAATAGGACAGATAGTTTATATTTCTGCCTCAAGCCAGCGTTCTTGTCTGTGCCCTGAGATAAATTACTGAATGTGTTAAATCCATGATTCAGGAAAGGCCGCATCAGGATAGACAATCATGACTGCCTGTTGGCAAATCTTCTACTTACCATATAGTAATAGCTTCTTCTACAATTGAATACTTCTCAAAAACAGTCAGTGTACGCTTGTAAAGCATTTCTGCATCCTGTAGCAAACAATGATCCCCTTCTGTTTTCTTTCCTACCAGGATAATCTTCTTCATTTCCGCACAGACTTCATCAACTTTCCGTGAAGAACCAAGATAATAGAAATAATACGTATACCAGCCAAGATTTTTCCGTGGCAGGAATTTGGCAGGAAAACTTGAAATAATAAGGATAACTGACATAGAATAGAAAATCGTCATAATACATTCATTGTATTACAACGATTTTAATATTATGGATAAATTGGAATTACTCCCACTCATTAATTTCAACGTCTCATACGCTATCTATGGTGCCAGAGAATCTCAAATAACCGCTATATATCTCATTCATCTCACCAGTCTCAGACGTTTCAAGACATTTCGGGGTCAAATCAGGGTCAAGCTTTATCATGCAGGAGAAGTTCAATCATCAATACTTTTGCAAACTCTCCAACAACCACTCTTTGAATTTCCTTCTCTACTTATATAACCGTATTCTTTCAGCCACGAGATGTCCCGATCAACAGTGCGTCGTGTAACTGCCATAATCAATGCCAGTTCAGCAATTGAAATAGAAGCATTTGCCGATATCAGTTCCAACAGTCTTTTACGTCTGTCATGTGCATTCAAG
>CALXKS010000049.1 GCA_944389015.1 uncultured Spirochaetaceae bacterium | reverse complement strand
TCTTCGCAGCTTCCTTTACGCGCTGGTCAATCTGATCCTTCGGGAACTTCCTGATCTTGAGACCGAATGCCATATTGTCATATACGGTCATGTGAGGATAGAGAGCATAGTTCTGGAATACCATTGCTATATCCCTGTCCTTCGGAGGAACGTCGTTCATGAGCTTTCCGTCGATATAGAGCTCTCCTGAGGAGATATCCTCAAGGCCAGCTACCATTCTGAGCGTTGTTGACTTACCGCATCCGGAAGGGCCAACGAGAACAACGAATTCCTGATCTTCGATATCGATGTTGACGTTATCAACAGCCTTTACACCGCCATCGTAGATCTTGCAGATATTCTTGAGTACAACTGCAGCCATTCAATTGCTCCTTTGTTTTTTACGATAATCCAATGCTATGACACGTAATGGCCCCGGTAAAGGAAAATCTTCGCTGAAAATCCGGGAAAAATGGCGGAAAACAGCTGGAAATCCTGTTTTGCTGACTATATAATCTAATTTAGTCAAAAAGAGGAAATATGCCTAAGAAATATACCGAGGAAGAGAGAAGAAACATAAAGCTGTCGCTGATGAGGGCTGGGGGGGAGTGCCTGATGCGGTATGGAGTCAGGAGAACGACCGTCGATGAGCTTGTCCGCATGGCAGATATCCCGAAGGGTACATTCTACCTTTTCTATCCGCATAAGGAAGCACTGTTCCTGGATATGATAAATTCATACCAGGATGATGTTGATGAGCTTTATCCCTCGCTTCTGGAGGAACTCGATGAGAACCACATCGTAACATCGCTTACCGATGTATTCACACGGGTGATAATGCTCTTCTATGAAAGAGGATTGTACCGTTTCCTTGATAATGCCGAGCTTGATGTGGTGCTCAGGAAGTATGACAGCGGTATGAGAAAGGACATAAGCGGAAGAATGGATAGGATGATCCACGATCTCTTTTCCTACTTCGCTATAGAGGATGAGGATGATATAAAGCAGTTCATCGCAGGATATAGTGCGCTGATGTACCTTCTTCTGTCATATGACAGGCTCCAGGACAAAGAAAAAGCCCTCAGATTCCTCATCCGGGGGCTTGTACTGCAGATGGTGGAGTGATCACTCCTCGTTATCGCTCTCCTTTTCCTTGTTCTCCGCGTCCATCTCCTCGTTTGACAGCTTTCTGACGATAGCCTCTTCTATCCTCCTGTCCTCGATTTTGGTGACATGGATGTCAAGGCCATTGATCTTCACGTTCAGCTCAGTACCGTCCTCAGGAATCTGCTCAAGGGTGGATAGCACCATACCGCCGATTGTATCATAGGCCTCATTCTCCTCGATCTCTATTCCCGTCTCATCGGAGAAGTCGCTGAGAGACAGAGCTCCGGATACCTTCCATGTATTGTCATCGATCTTCTGGATCTCCGCTTCTTCCTGGGGGTCGAACTCATCATAGATATTGCCGACGATCTCCTCAAGAAGATCCTCAAGCGTGATGATGCCGACTGTCTGGCCATATTCATCGACGACGATGGCAATGTGTGTCTTCTTTGCCTGCATGTTCGCAAAGAGCTTATCAGCATGGATTGACTCCGGAACCATGTACGCGGGTCTCAGCAGCTCCCTGACCTTCCTGTGCTCGCTCTCATTCCTGTTGATAAGGAAATCCCTTGCATTGAGGATGCCGAGTATATCATTGATATCCTCGCCGTATACGGGGAAGCGTGAGAGACCGGAATCCTTGATCACGTCAAGAATCTCATACTCCGGGGTATCGACCTGGAATGATACGACATCCGGTTCGCGGGTCATGACATCGGTAACGGATATGTCGTTGAACTCGAATACATTCTGTATCCATTCCTTCTCATCCTCTTCGATCGAACCGGATTTGCCTCCTGCATCGACCATGAGACGGATATCATCCTCCGTCACCTCATCATTCTCGCCGTTGTCATTCATCCTGATGATCCTGAGCACAAGCTCTGTGGTCGATGAGAGGAGCCAGATGACCGGTCTCATTATCTTCGCGAGTATGAGGATCACCGGGGATGCGAATTTCGCATAGCCATACGGAATATGCTGTGCGATACGCTTAGGCACGAGCTCTCCGAAGATAAGCGTGAAGAATGAGATGATAAGCGTTGTCAAGACAACCGCTATCGTCCTGAGCACATTCTCAGGGAGCGAGATTCCCCAGCTTCTGAATATCGGGATGAAGTATCCTGCGATATTATCCGCAGCAAAAGCAGATCCAAGGAATCCTGCGAGGGTTATGCCGATCTGGATGGTCGACAGGAATGCTGACTGATTCTCTGTGAGCTTTAGAAGCCTCGGCGCTTTCCTGTCGCCGTCTTCTGCCATTTTCTCCAGCTTGTTCCTGTTCAGTGATATCACAGCAATCTCTGTCGCTGCGAAAAACGCATTAAGAAGTATAAGTATTACCTGTAATAAAATCTGCTGTAAAAGTGTCACATCTCTCTCCTTTGTGTTTTCCTCTGTGCTTCTTCAATGTGATCAGAGGCGGAGAATGCGGCACCGTAAGCATAAATGCAGAGGATCAGGATCCTGATCCTTGATTATCGTCCTACTACTGCCAGGGCCTTCGTCCAATTTGTCTGTTCCTTCGCGCATCCGCGCTAAATTTAGAATTGTCTTTAACTATAAACAAACGTGGCTGAAGTCGTCAATGGCTGATCTTTGCAGCTTATGAAATTGCATGGGATGTCACTGGGTGCAATCCCTTATCTCCTCCCACCTGTCAACCAGTGCTTCCAGCTTCCATGCTGCGTTGGCAGGGGATGTTGATGGCAGAAGCACCGGTTCAATCCCTGTCTGAGGGTAGATCAGCTTCATGTACAGCTCATAGGACTTCCTTCCGTTTGTGAAAATCCTCACGATATCCGCAGTATGCAGAATCGGTGACAGATCATTCGGAATGACCTCCGCGATCGATGAATCATCCGAGGCCTTTATCCTGCATGATGCCACTGTATCCCATAGAGCAATATGATTCTCATGCAGGAAGACCTTCCTTGCAGGTATGTCAGGAAGAGAGACACTATATAGAATCTCCATTATCTTCCAGAATCTGTTTCCAGGATGCGCATAGAAAAATCCATCAGCTCTCGATCTGACAGACGGGAATGAGCCAAGTATGAGCACTCTTGACCTATCATCATATTCAGGTGGAATTGGATGCACTGTTCTTTCAGCAATCATCATAGGAGATAATATAGTGCATTGATGGATGAAAAGATAAGGTCTAGGATAGATTTGTTATAATAATAACATAATGTTTTTATTAAAACATATTGACCTTATTCTAACCACTGATTATCATCCAATCATCACTAATATCCAGAGGGGTGATTATATGAGACTCAGAAGATTTGCTTTTACAGTTCTTATGATACTTTCCATTTCCGCGATGCTCTTCGCAGGCGGAAGCAAAGAGGGTGCCGCATCGGCTTCCGGGAATCCTGTTCTCCGTGTAGCTATGGAATGCGGATATGCTCCGTATAACTGGACTCAGCCGACAGATGCCAATGGTGCTGTTCCTATTGCGGATTCCAATGATTTTGCATATGGCTATGATGTCATGATGGCTAAGCTCATCGCAGAGCGTCTTGGCTATGATCTCCAGATTGTCAAGCTTGACTGGGATTCTCTTGTCCCTGCTGTCCTCTCCGGTACTGTCGACTGCGTGATCGCGGGCCAGTCCATCACTTCCGAAAGGCTTCAGATGGTCGATTTCACAACACCGTACTACTATGCCTCCATCATCTGTCTTGTCAATGAAGGAAGCGAGTATGAGAATGCTCAGGGTGTAAGCGACCTTGCAGGCGCAACATGCACAAGCCAGCTTGGAACTGTCTGGTATGATGTCTGCCTTCCGCAGATCCCTGATGCCAACATCCTCCCTGCTCAGGAGAGCGCCCCTGCGATGCTCGTCGCGCTTGCAAGCGGCAGAGTCGATCTTGTCTGCACCGATATGCCTACAGGTCAGGCTGCTCTCATCGCATATCCTCAGATGAGACTCCTTGATTTCTCCGGTTCCGATGATGATTTCCAGGTAAGCCAGGAAGAGATCAATATCGGAATCTCTGTAAGGAAGGGCAACACAGAGCTCCTTGATGCCATCAATGGCGTTCTTGCAACTCTGACAGTAGAGGACTTCAATAGAATGATGGATGAAGCCATCTCTGTTCAGCCTCTTGCACAGTGATCGGAGACGAGATGACAATCGCTGAAATGAATTTCATACAGAGGATGCTCTATATCCTCGAGCGTTATGGCGGGTCTCTTGCGAAAGGGGCCGCTACTACGATGGCTATCGCATTGATCTGCACGCTTCTTGGCTGTGTAATCGGTTTTGCGGTAGGTCTTGTCCAGACAACGGAGCCCCATAAGAAGGATGGAGCAGTGAAGCGCGGCCTTCTGAAGGCAGTGAAGCTCGTGCTTACAGCCTATGTTGAGGTTTTCAGGGGTACTCCCATGATGCTTCAGGCGGCTTTCATCTATTATGGAGCAAGCCAGCTCTTCGGCATAAACCTTGGGATGTGGAGCGCTGCCATAATCATTGTTTCCGTGAATACAGGCGCATATATGGCAGAGACTGTAAGAGGCGGAATCCTTTCTGTTGATCCCGGCCAGAGAGAGGGTGCAAGGGCTATAGGAATGTCCCACTTCCAGACCATGCTCTATGTTATCCTGCCTCAGGCCCTGCGCAACATAATGCCCCAGATCGGCAACAATCTTATCATAAACATCAAGGATACGTGTGTCCTTTCCATCATCGGCACAGTTGAGCTCTTCTTTACATTCAAGAGCATATCTGGTGCGCTCTATACGTATTTTGAGGCGGCAACTGTTACAATGATCATCTATTTTGTGCTTACATTCGCATGCTCCCGCATACTCAGAGCTGTTGAGAACAAGATGGACGGCCCCGCTTCATTCGATCTGGCAACCAATGATACGCTTGCATTCACAAGCGGTCTTACACGCTATAACAAAAAGACAGGAGGTACATACTGATGGATGGAATCCTGAAAGTCGAGCATCTTGTCAAGACATTCGGGACCAATGAGGTCCTGAAGGATATAGATTTCTCTGTGGATACCGGCGATGTGATCAGTATCATCGGATCCTCAGGATCCGGTAAATCCACTCTTCTGCGATGCATCAATATGCTTGAGGAAGCTACTGGAGGATCAATATACTTCCATGGACAGAATGTTCTCGGGGGAGAGATTGATGAGGACCAGTACAGGACGAAGGTCGGCATGGTTTTCCAGTCGTTCAATCTTTTCAGCAATATGAATGTTCTGGACAATTGCATGATCGGTCAGATAAAGGTGCTTAAGAGATCAAAGGAAGAAGCAAGGGCAAAGGCCATTGAGTATCTTTCCAAGGTCGGCATGGAGCAGTATATCATGGCAAAGCCGAGGCAGCTTTCCGGAGGTCAGAAGCAGAGGGTAGCCATTGCACGCGCCCTTGCGATGGATCCGGAGATCCTCCTCTTTGATGAGCCTACCTCCGCTCTTGACCCTGAGATGGTCGGAGAGGTCCTGGATGTAATGAAGGATCTTGCCCAGAGCGGTATGACAATGCTGGTCGTAACGCATGAGATGGCATTCGCCAGGGATATCTCCACCAGGGTTGTATACATGGCAGACGGGAAGATCGAAGAGGAAGGATCCCCAAAGGATGTCTTCTACAATCCGAAGAGCCCAAGGACAAAGGAATTCCTCTCACGTTTCACTGAATCAGCAAAGTAGAATAAGACAGTGATCTGCAGCCTGCACATAATCATTTGATTGTGATGCGGGCATGCCTCTCATCCCATCTCAACAGGCAAGCTGGAAGGTTTCAACAACAGGATAAAGGTCGCTAAGCGGATTGCCTGTGGATACAGGGATGAAGGCTGCTTCTTCTCATTGATCTAGTTCATCTCCATCCCTTCAGTCAGATCTCAATCCCTAAAGAATTCGTGAAGAGCCAAATATCTTTATCCTTTCTTCTCTTAAGAAAGCAGCATAAGGCTCATCCTGTCTTATAAGTGGCATTGTATGGATGAATGATTCATTCCATCCTATATTCTCAAGTTTCTCATTAAGAACAGAAATCTCTGTAGCGATATCTTCATCCTGATTATGGAAGACCATAGTGAGACAATATTCAGGGTTCTGTCTGTTTGAAAGATTCAGATTGCCACTTTCATCGATATGGATTGACAGTACAGACACAAGATAAGCCTCTTACAAAGAAATTGCCGGAGGTTCCTCCGGCTTCACGGCGGGGACATGCCCCTGTTCGGCTTGGTGTCCGACCTGTATATAATATAGCATGAAAAGAAACTCAGGGAAAGCTATTATGGCTTTCTGGATGAGATAATCCCCAGAACGAGACTTGAACTCGTACGACCTTGCGGTCAAAGGATTTTAAGTCCTTTGTGTCTACCGATTTCACCATCTGGGGCTGGGATTATTCTACATTATCCGCAGAAATCTTTAAAGATACTCTGCCATACCTTCCGATGCTCTTATTCCGGAAGCCCATGCGCCGGTGATTCCTCTGCTTGTGCCTGCTCCATCTCCTGCAAAGAAGACAGATGGTACAACCTGGAATCTGTCATCCTTGTATTCCGGCTTGTTCGCATAGAGCTTGATCTCTGGATAGTACATGATCGTGGAAGGATGGAGAATGCCTGGAATGATGGTATCGAGCTTCTTCATTCCTGACCAGATGTATCTGAGGATCTTGGAAGGCATTGCGAGAGAGATATCTGAAGGACAGCAGTCCTTGAGCGATGGTTCGAAGTCGTAGAGGTCATTGTTGAATGTCGCGACTTTCGATCTCTTCCCGAGTCTGAAATCACCGACACGCTGCATGAGCGGCTTGCCGCCTCCCATGAGAGCTGCCATTACCCCGAGGTGCTCTGCAAACTCCTGTCCGGAGGCAAGAGGCTGGGTGAATCTTACAGTCTTGAGGATCGCGAAATTGACGAGCCCGTTGTTTCTCGCCGCATCCGCTGCATATGCGTGTCCATTGACCGAGTACCAGATATCGCCGCGCTCGGTGACATACTTCTCCTTCACTACGTGGGCATTCCCGCTGTTTGTGCAGAATGTCCTGACCTTTTCAGGGAAGTAGAACTTGGGATCGTAGTAGTCCTTTACGATCGGATAGTGCTCAATGCGGGTTTCGACCCTGATGCCGACATCAAGGATATTGTCCATATACCCTACATCAAGCTGATGCATCACATCCTGGAGGAAATGGAAGCCATGGCGTCCCGGCGCGATGAGTATTGTCTTGTACCCGATCTCTCTCATATCGGTTGTGATGAATTTCTGCTCATTGTTTATCGAGAGCATCTCTTCCCTGAGCGAGATCGTGACACCTTTCTCCTGAAGCTCTGTCATCAGCTTCTGGATAAGACGGAGTCCGCCGTCTGTTCCAAGATGGGTCTGCTGGATTTCCAGAAGAGAGCATCCAAGCTTCTCCGCTCTCATCTGGTATATGCCGATATTGCTTTTCGGGAGAATGTCAGGTTTCAGGAATGCCTTTACCTTCTCAAGGTATCTGTTCGCTGTCGCTTCGTCCCAGTATTCAAAGGGAAAGCCTATGGGGTATGTGAAGTTCATCTTGCAGTCATTGCGCATCCCTCCTGTCGATACAGGGGCTTTGTCGATCATGAGGATCGAGATATCCTTTTTCAGGTCAAGAAGCGAAAATGCAGCACCCATCCCTGCAGGTCCTGTCCCAACGATGATCACATCATATTTTTCCATTGGCTTTTTTCCTTATAACATGCTGGCATCAAACCTTACGTATTATGCACGGAAATACGCCATAGGGCAATGATGCTAAGGTGATTTCCTTGCTAATCATGAAATTGTGGGATAATATCAATGGTGGGAAGAGTATTTATTCTGATTTAATAAATATTGCATCCATTCCATTTTCGGATTAGAATATTTTACATGAAATATATTGGAATCAAAGAAGCTGCTTCGAAATGGGGAATCTCAGAACGCCGTGTCCGCCTTATGTGCTCAGAGGGCAGGATAGAAGGAGCTATCAAGCTCGGATGGTCCTGGACGATTCCTTCCGATACCCCGAAGCCCAGGGATGGGAGAGAGCTCAGGAAGTATAAGAACATGAACATCAGGCCGGGAACCGTCGATGTCGATAAGCTTTCCCGCCTTTCTGAGGCTGTCCCGATAACAAGGGAGTTCACAGATGGCAAGGTCTTCGATCTGATAGTCCGCAGATCGCTTTCGGCTTTGCTTTCATTCTCAGGATATCAGCTTCATGATGGCGACATCAAAGCAGTATGCTCTGGGAAGATCGTTCCGTCCCTCTCTCTTGAGATGCATCTCATCATAGTGAATTTCCGTTCTATAATGCGATCATTCGCTTTGCATAAGGAACCCTGGGTCATCAAGGATATGAAGAATGTTTATTCGCGTCTCATGCAGGGGGTTGATGATGGTGCCGGGGAATTCAGGAATGGCTTTACCCGCTTTACAGTACGTGGTGAAGAGCATATAGGCGTAGCAGCCCAGATGGAGGCAACACTGATGCAGTATGAGCTTTCATGGAGACATCTGCATGGTCTTATTGCAGCATCGGTTCTTTATGCTGAGATGCTCAGGATAGAGCCATATGAGGATTATACAGAGCTTTTCAGCTACCTGATGCTTTCCGGTGAGCTTATGCGGCATGGTCTGCTTCCGCCTCTCTTCGAGAAGGATATGCTGGATGAGGAGAAGGCAGCATTCTCTCTTGCGATCGGCAGAGGGAACTATGCTGATTTCACTGCACTGATAGAACGCACTGTTGAAGCATCCTACAAGGAGGCAGGGCATGTATGATGTTCTGATCAGGAATGGTCTGGTATATGATGGGTCTGGGAAGGCTCCTTTCATCAGTGATATCGCGGTATTCGGTGACAGGATTGCCCTCATCGGCAGGATGGGCATAACCAGAGCCAGACGCATCATTGATGCTGCGGGGAAGGCTATCTTCCCTGGTTTCATCGATATTCACACCCATACTGATCTTCTTGCCATCAATGACAGAAACATGGAGGCAAGGCTTTCCCAGGGTATAACAACGGATGTCTCTGGCAACTGCGGGATAGGGGTATTCCCGGTCTCCGAGGGCCTGGGGGCGGCAATCGAGGATGTGCTGGGAAAGCAGAGCGGCTGGCAATGGAGTGATTACAGCGGATACCGGAATGTGCTTCTTCGTGATGGAATAGGGATAAATGAGGCTTTCCTTGCATCCCATACGGCTATCCGCCTTGCTGTGATGGGACAGAGAGCCTCTGCAGAGGCTTCTGATGAGGATATTGAGAAGATGGCGGACATGCTCTCATCGATCCTTGAAGAAGGAGCTTGGGGCTTCTCTTCCGGCCTGTACTATGCGCCATGCGTCTTTGCCTCCAGAAAGGAGCTGAGAAGGCTTCTTGAGGTGGTGAGGGATCATGGGAAGATCTTTTCTGTCCACCATAGGTGCGAAGGCGATGATGTGATCGATTCCCTTGAGGAAGTCCTCTCCCTTGCAGAGGAAACGGGTGTGAGGCTTGAGATCTCGCATCTCAAAGCGATAGGCAGGAGGAATCAGGACAAGGTGCCTGAGATGCTCTCAATGATAGAGGAGTATAGAGACAGGGGAACTGATGTGAAGTTCGATCAGTACCCGTATACATTCGGATCTACCAGTCTGTTCTCACTGCTTCCTCCTCATATCCTTGCGCTTTCACGTCTTGAGCAGCGTCTTGCCCTGTCGCTTGACAACGAGCGTGATGAGATCAGAAGGGAGATGGAGAATCCCGATGGATGGGACAGCATATATGCTATGACCAGCCCCGATGATATCACGGTGCTGTATCTTGAAAGCCATCCTGAATATGCGGGGATGACGCTTTCGGAGATCGGAGAGAAGCGGGGACGGATTCCGATCAACGCTCTTTTTGATATACTCTCTGAAGAGCCGGGCCTTGCGGTGATGAGCGATGTCACTGAAAGCGAGGAGAATCTGGTGAGGATCATGCGCCATCCGCTTATGAGCTTCGGATCTGACAGCCTCTATTCATCTCCTGTTCCGCATCCAAGGTCAAAGCATGCGACTGTACGCTTCCTTGCTCATTATGTCCGTAACAGAGAGGTCATGACAATGGAGGAAGGGATCCGGAGACTTACTGGCGAGAATGCAGACAGGATGAGGTTCAAGGACCGTGGATATGTCCGCGAGGGCATGAAGGCCGATCTTGTGATTGCGGATATCGCCCGTATCGCTGAAGAAGGCGAGGGTAATACAGGATTCGATTATGTGCTCGTGAATGGACAGCCTGCTGTAGAGGAGGGGCGCTTCACAGGAGTCCGTGCAGGAGAGGTTCTCTGATCACTCTTCGAAGGAGGCGATGAACTTCCTTGTTCTCTCCTCCTTCGGATTGCCGAAGAGCTCCTCAGGAATGCCTTCCTCCGCAATGACCCCATTATCCATGAAGATTGCATAGTCCGATATAGCTTTGGCGAAGTGCATCTCATGGGTTACGACAGCCATTGTCATCCTTTCCTCCGCGAGCTCCCTAATGACTTTCAGTATTTCCCTTGTAAGCTCCGGATCGAGTGCGGAAGTCGGCTCGTCGAAGAACAGCATATCTGGATCGAGTGCGAGCGCCCTGGCGATTGAGACTCTCTGCTGCTGCCCTCCCGAAAGCTGGAATGGATATTGATTGGCCTTATCCTCGATTCCCATCTTCCTGAGAAGCAGCATGGCCTTTTCCTCTGCTTCGGCCTTATCCCGTCTGAGAACAGCTCTCTGGGCTTCTGTGATGTTCCTCAGTACGGAAAAATGCGGAAATAGATTGAAAGACTGGAAGACAAGTCCCATCTTCAGACCGATCTTCCTCAGATCCTCAGGTTTTGAATAGATGGCCCTGCCATCTTCTGAATGGAACATGGTCATTCCATCGACAGTCAATGTGCCATTATCTGCCCTCTCAAGCTGTGTGATGATTCTCAGCATGGTGGATTTCCCGGAACCCGATGGTCCGATTATGGAAAGGACCTCGCCCTCTGAGAGCGTGAAGGAGATGTTCTTTATCACCTCAAGTCCTGAAAATGATTTGGAGAGATTCTCCAGTCTTATCATTTCTCTCATATGGTCACCTGTAATAGCTGAGCTTCTTCTCAAAGATGGAGAAGAGTCTGGATACGATATAGTTCATCACGAAATAGAAGACACCTGCGATGAAGATCGGAACGGTGGAGAATACGCGTGATGAGGCTGTCTGCGCAACGCGGAAGAGTTCGGAGACTCCGATTGTCTGAGCCAGGGCAGTGTCCTTCACAAGCGTTATCACCTCATTGCCGAGAGCGGGCAGGATTCTTTTTATGACCTGCGGCAGCACGATGTGGAAGAATGTGTAGCTGCGGCTGAATCCGAGGACCTTCGCTGCCTCATACTGTCCTTTGTCTATTGACTGGAGCCCCGACCTGTAGATCTCGGCGAAGTACGCGCTGTAGTTGATCACGAATGCTATTATGCAGGCCGTGAACCGGTCATACGATGCCCCGAAGATATAGTACGGAGCAAAGTATACGAATATGAGCTGAAGGATGAGCGGGGTGCCCCTCATGATCTGGATATACAGATCGGTTATCCAGCGTATGATGCTTATGCTTGTCATCCTGCCTTTGGCGACAACGAAGCCAAGAGGCAGCGAGAAAAGTATTGTAAGGAAGAATATCCTGAGGGAGACAGCTGTCCCCTCAAGCATCTGCATAAGGAGCCCCTGCATCGCTTACTTTCCTACGATTGTGATATCAGCGCCGAACCACTTGACTGCAATCTCTGCAAGAGATCCATCGGCAGCCATGGCTTCAAGCTGGGTATTGACCGCATCACGGAGAGCGATATCGTTCTTTCTGAATCCGATTGCGTACTCCTCTTCGGTAAGAGTCTCATCAAGGATCCTGAAATCCTTGCCGGATCTGTTGATATTATCATTCGCCACAAGAAGATCCATGACGACTGCGTCGACTCCTCCGATCTCAAGATCCATCAGGGCTGTAAGGTTCTCCTTGAATTCCACGACCTCATCAAGGCTTTCCCTGAATCCCTCTGTGTCATCGATAGCGATCTGTGCGGATGAGCCTGCCTGCACTCCGACAGCTCCGCCAGCAAGGTCGCTGAGTGTATTTACAGGAGAGTCGCTGCGTACGACGACAACCTGTGCATTCTTGACATAAGGCTCTGAGAAGCTCATCACCGCCTCTCTTTCAGGAGTTACCGTGAATCCGTTCCAGATGCAATCGATATTCCCCGTGGCAAGCTCCTGTTCCTTCGCATTCCAGTCAATCGGCTGGGGAACAAGCTCAACACCAAGGCGTGCAGCTACCTCTCTGGCAACATCTATATCGAATCCGACGATCTCACCATTCTCATCTCTGAAGCCCATAGGAGGGAAGGAGTCGTCCAGACCAAGCACGAAAGTGCCTTTGTCAATAATATTCTGCAGTGAGAGATCCTCTCCGGATTCCTTCTGCCCACTGGCGGCGATGGCCGTGATCAGAAGAACCGATACGATAGCAAGAGCAAAGAATTTCTTCATGTTTTCCTCCGGTTTGGCTGAAGAATAGCATCATAGGGCAGGTCAGGAAAAGGGCAGAGAATGCCTCTGCAGGATATTTTCCTTCTTTCCTTATATGGTATTATCCGGATATGAAGCTTTTCATATTCGATATGGGAAATGTTTTCCTCAGAGGCATTGCTATCATCAGGGAGATGGCTGAAAGCCTTGGAATAGATGAGAGCAGCCTGCGCTCTGACTACTCTTTGCATGAAGGGCGGCTCATGGATGGCAGCATGCAGCCAGATGAGTATTACAGCCATCTGGAGGAGAGATATGGGATCCAGGTCAAAGGGGATCCTTTCCTGGATTTCTTCCATCCGGTGGCCGATGAGGACATCCTCAGGCTCTGTGACGATCTCCGGCGTAACGGGAATAGAGTGGTTGTGGGATCGAATACATTCGCACCTCACTGGGCATATGTCTGGAAAATGCCTTCCAGACCCCTTATGCACTTCGATGCGCTTTATGCATCCCATCTGATCCATATTGCGAAGCCTGAGCCGGAATTCTGGCAGTTCATATGCCGCGCTGAGCATTCGGCTCCGGAAGAGACGGTCTTCATCGATGATCTGGAGGAGAACTGCAATGCAGCCAGGTCGATCGGGATAAATACCTTCCTCTATAAAGGGTATGGCAGATACGCTCGTCTGGAATCATTCATCGGGGCCCTGTGATGGAAAGCATTGTTATATTCATCCTCTCCGGCATTATTGTCTGGTCGCTGACGAGAAAGAAAAGATAGCATATTCATAATCATGGATAATCATGCATTTTCCATCCATTATTTGTTGACACTCACCCTTGCATTGCCGTATAAGAAGGTAAATCCAGAACAGAAAGGAGGCTAAGACAATGGATAGAATAACACTCATTTCTTCAGCTCTCCTTCTATCTCTCATCGTCATTACGTGCTGAACCACGGTTTCAGAGTTCTGATGATGTATAGAGCCCGTGGTAAATAGTTGCCCCGGGCTTTTTTCGTAAGGAGGCGGATAAATGGTATTCGATAGAAAAGACAGCTATACTCTGGCCATACTTGTCAACAACAAGTCCGGTGTCCTGATGCGTGTTGTCGCTCTCTTCTCAAGAAGAGGATACAACATCGACTCCCTTTCCGTCGGTGAGACGGAGGATCCGAAGACAAGCCGCATAACGATTGTTGTTACAGGGGACAGACAGATTGTCGAGCAGATAATCCGCCAGGTGGAGAAGCTGGTTGATGTAAGGAAGGTCTATGAGATGGCACCTGGCAGATCGCTGCAGCGGGAGCTTGTGCTTGTGAAGCTTAAGTCCGACGCCGATACAAGGAGCCAGCTTACCGATATCGCAGAGATATTCAAGGCCAAGATAATAGATGTCACGCCGGTGACAATGACGATGCAGCTTACAGGATCCCTTGATAAGCTTGAATCATTTCTCTCGCTTGCGGAGCCTTATGGCATCGTGGAGCTTGTGAGAACGGGAATCACAGCGCTCGAGCGCGGATCGAGGGCTTTGTCTGAAACTGACTTCCATGAGGAAGATAGATAACACTAGGGAGGTGTGCACAATGAGCACAATGTACTACGAGAAGGATGCGGATCTCTCCGTCATCAAGAACAAAAAGGTCGCCATCATCGGCTACGGCAGCCAGGGACATGCCCATGCCCTGAACCTCCATGAGTCCGGAGTTGATGTGGTAGTTGGTCTTTACAATGGATCGAAGAGCTGGGCAAGGGCAGAGGAAGCCGGCCTCAAGGTCATGACAACAGAGGATGCTGTCAAGTGCTCCGATGTCGTAATGATCCTTGTCAATGATGAGAAGCAGGCAAAGCTCTACCATACATCGATTGAGCCATATCTCAGGAAGGGTATGTATCTGGCATTCGCCCATGGATTCAATATCCATTTCGGGCAGATTGTCCCGCCAGCGGATATCAACGTGATCATGATCGCCCCTAAGGGACCTGGCCATACGGTACGCAGCCAGTATCAGGAAGGAAAGGGAGTCCCATCCCTCATCGCAGTTCATCAGGATCCATCCGGGGACAGCGAGAAGGTCGCTCTTGCATATGCTGCAGCCATCGGAGCGGGAAAGGCCGGGATCTTCGTGACATCCTTCAAGGAGGAGACCGAGACCGATCTCTTCGGCGAGCAGGCTGTTCTCTGCGGAGGTGTCTCGCATCTTATCAAGGCAGGCTTCGATACGCTTGTGGAAGCTGGTTACCAGCCTGAGATGGCCTATTTCGAGTGCTGCCATGAGATGAAGCTCATTGTCGATCTCATCAACCAGGGAGGTCTCTCTTTCATGAGATATTCCTGCTCAGACACAGCTGAGTATGGTGATTATGTCTCCGGACCAAGGGTTGTCACAGATGAGACAAAGAAGGCCATGAAGGGAATCCTCACGGATATCCAGAATGGAACCTTCGCCCGCAACTGGCTTCTTGAGAATCAGGTAGGACGTCCGTTCTTCAATGCTACAAAGAGAATGGAGAAGGAGTCGCTTCTGGAGAAGACAGGCGCACGCCTGAGATCTCTGATGAGCTGGCTGAAGAAATAATATAGGAGAAAGAAGATGGCAGAGCGTCTTTACATATTCGATACAACCCTTAGGGACGGTGAGCAGGCTCCGGGATACAGCATGAACCTGGAGGAGAAGATCAGGATCGCAAAGCAGCTTGAGGCCCTAGGGGTCGATATAATCGAAGCGGGCTTTGCCATCTCCTCCCCTGGAGATGCAGAGAGCGTCGAAACGATCGCCCGGTCCGTCAATGATGTCACTGTCGCATCACTGGCCCGATGCGTGAAGAAGGATATCGATGCAGCGTGGAATGCTGTCAAGGTAGCCAACAGACCAAGAATCCATGTATTCCTTGCGACTTCCGATCTCCATCTGGAGTACAAGCTCCGCATGTCCAGGGAAGAGGCTCTGGAGAGGGTGAAGGAGAATGTTGCCTATGCACGTTCCTTCTGCCCTGATATCGAGTTCTCCCTCGAGGATGCAACGCGTACAGATCATGATTATATGTGCCGTGTTGTCGAAGCAGCGATAAATGCAGGTGCGACAACGATCAATCTCCCTGATACGGTAGGCTATGCCTCTCCCGATGATATAAGGAATATGGTGGATAATGTCATCAACCGTGTCCCGAATATCGATAAGGCAATCATCTCAATGCATTGCCACGATGATCTTGGATTGGGAGTGGCTAATACGCTTTCAGGTGTAAGAGCCGGTGCAAGGCAGGTTGAGTGCACTCTCTGCGGAATAGGAGAGAGGGCAGGCAATGCCGCGCTTGAGGAGATCGTGATGGCAATCAAGACCCGTCCCGATCTCTATGATCTCGAGATGAATATAAAGACAGAGGAGCTCTATCGCTCCGCACGTCTTCTCTCATCGACAACAGGTGTGAAGATCTTCCCTTCAAAGGCAATCGTAGGAGACAATGCCTTTGCCCATGAATCAGGGATCCATCAGCATGGAATGATGGCGAATTCCCTTACCTATGAGATCATGACACCGGAGAGCGTAGGAGTCGTAAAGACAAACTATGTCCTCGGAAAGCACTCCGGACAGCATGCTCTCCGCCGGAAGCTTGAGGAAATGGGATATGTGCTTCCCGATGAGGAGGTGGCAAATCTCTTCTCGGAGTTCAAGAAGCTCTGCGACAGGAAGAAGAATATCACAGACCGCGATATCATAGCCCTGGTTGAATCGACGGAGCAGCCTGAGAAGAAGATCTGGTCCCTTGTTTCCTATGTAGTCAACAGCGGAAACAAGATGACAAGCACTGCGTGCATATCCCTTAAGAAGGGTGACAAGGTCTATGAAGGCATTGCCGCAGGAACAGGTCCTGTATATGCATCGCTCCGTGCTGTGGAGAAGATAATCCATCATCCGTTTTCCCTTGAGGACTACCAGCTGTCGGCTGTGACGGAGCATAGGGATGCTCTTGGAGAAGCTCTTGTGAAGATTTCCGACGGTGAGCATACGTATCGTGGACGCGGCGTATCCACAGATGTGATCGAGGCTTCCATCCTTGCCTGCCTTTCAGCTGTGAACAGAATGCTTGAGGGTGAGGTCTCCTCGATAACAGGAGGAGACAGCGCCATAAAGATGTCTTTTGACAATGATATGCTCGTCGGGCATACAGATAAGGAGGCCGCTGATGCCAATGACAATGACTGAGAAGATCCTTGCTGCCGCTTCAGGAGAGAAAGAGGTCCATCCTGGACAGCTCATCATGGCTGATCTTGATATGGTCCTCGGCAATGATATAACAAGTCCGGTAGCTATAAAGGAGTTCCCGAAATTCGGGAAGAAGAATGTATTCGATAAGGATAAGATCGCGCTTGTCCCGGATCACTTCACTCCCAATAAGGATATAAAGGCTGCTGAGCAGTGTGCCTGCGTAAGGCAGTTTGCAATGAGTGAGGATATAACGAACTACTTTGAGGTGGGCCGTGTGGGGATCGAGCATGCGCTCCTTCCAGAGCAGGGTCTTGTCACCGCAGGCGATGTTGTTATCGGAGCAGATAGCCATACCTGCACATATGGGGCTTTGGGAGCATTCTCGACGGGCGTAGGTTCTACTGATATGGCTGCCGGAATGGCAATAGGCAAAGCCTGGTTCAAGGTTCCTCCTACGATTCTCTTCCATCTTCATGGCGCATTCAGACCATATGTATCCGGGAAGGATCTCATCCTCCATATAATCGGGATGATCGGCGTCGATGGCGCATTGTACAAGGCCATGGAGTTCTCGGGTGATGGTGTCTCATCCCTTTCGATGGATGATAGATTCACTGTGAGCAATATGGCGATAGAGGCCGGAGCGAAGAATGGCATATTCCCCGTTGATGATAAGACACTCTCATATCTGAAGGAGAGCGGCGCAAAGGAGCCTCGGATCTACCAGTCCGATCCTGATGCGGAATATGAGAAGGTGATCGATATAGATCTCGGTTCCATTGTCCCGATCGTTTCCTATCCGCATCTTCCTGAGAACACGCATCCTGCTTCAGAGGGATCCGGAATAAAGATCGATCAGGTTGTGATCGGCAGCTGCACGAATGGGCGTCTTTCCGATCTCAGGGCTGCTGCATCAATCCTTAAGGGAAGGAAGATCGCTGATGGGGTCAGGTGCATCATAATACCTGCAACGCAGAAGATCTGGAAGGAAGCTATGCATGAGGGACTTTTTGATATCTTCATCGATGCAGGCTGTGTGGTATCCACACCGACATGCGGACCGTGCCTTGGAGGATACATGGGTATCCTTGCAAAGGGAGAGCGGTGTGTTTCAACGACCAACCGCAACTTCGTCGGCAGAATGGGTCATACGGAAAGCGAGGTATATCTCGCATCTCCATATACTGCGGCGGCTTCAGCTGTCACAGGCTTTATCACAGCACCGGAGGCATTATGAACAGGGAAGGAAGGGTTTTCCGCTATGGGGACAATATCGATACGGATGTCATAATCCCCGCACGTTATCTCAATACATCGGAGCATAAGGAACTTGCATCGCACTGCATGGAGGATATAGACAAGGACTTCGTGAAGAATGTACATGAAGGGGATATCATTGTCGGAGGAAGGAATTTCGGCTGCGGCTCATCCCGTGAGCATGCTCCTATCGCAATCAAGGCATCGGGCATCAGCTGCGTGATCGCTGCGACATTCGCACGCATCTTCTTCCGCAATTCGATAAACATAGGGCTTCCCATCCTTGAGTGTCCTGAGGCCGCGAAGGAGATACAGAATGGCGATATCGTCTCTGTTGATCTCTCAACCGGTACGATAGTCGATAAGACCACAGGAAAGGAGTACAAGGCAGAGCCGTTCCCGCCTTTCATGCAGAAGCTGATCGAGGCTGGCGGACTGGCAGAGTATATCAAGGAGAACTACTGATGGAGATGAAGATCGCACTGGTGCCTGGTGATGGCATCGGACCGGATATAGTCAGGGAAGCTGTCCGTGTCCTGGATAGGGTAGCTTCGGTGTATGGCCATAGCATCAGCTATAGGACCATCGATGCAGGCGGTGTTTCGATCGATAAGTATGGAATACCGCTTACGGATGATGCTCTTGAGAGCGCAAAGGAAGCTGATGCAGTGCTCCTTGGTGCTGTAGGAGGCCCTAAATGGGACTCCTGCCCTGGGAACAAGCGTCCGGAACGCGCCCTTCTGGGACTCAGGAGCGGTCTGGGGCTTTTCTGCAACTTCCGCCCTGCTGCGATATATCCGGAGCTTTCCGATGCTTCTCCCCTGAAGAAGGAGATCATAAGCGATGGAGTGGATCTTCTTGTCGTGCGTGAGCTTACAGGAGGTATCTACTTCGGTGAGAAGGGAAGGAATGACGATGGAACCGAGGCTTTCGATATGATGCGCTATTCAAAGCAGGAGATCGAGCGTATATCGAGAAAGGCCTTCGAGAGCGCCAGGAAGCGCAGAGGGCATGTCACCCTTGTCGATAAAGCCAATGTGCTGGAGACTTCAAGGCTCTGGAGGGAGACTGTCTCCGCCCTTGCTGCTAAGGAATACAGCGATGTGGAGCTTGACTTCATGTATGTCGATAATGCTTCCATGCAGCTTGTAAGGAATCCAAGAGCATTCGATGTCATTCTTACGGAGAATATGTTCGGTGATATCCTTTCAGATGAGGCTTCGATGATAACAGGCTCCATCGGGATGCTTGCATCAGCGTCCCTGAGGGAGGACAGGTTCGGCATGTATGAGCCGATCCATGGTTCCGCCCCTGATATCGCAGGGCAGAATATCGCGAATCCGATCGCAACGATCCTCTCTGCGGGAATGATGCTGAGATACAGCTTCTCGCTGGATAAGGAGGCCGATGCCATCGACAGCGCAGTCCGTTCATTCCTTTCAGACGGGTACAGGACAAAGGATATCGCATCCGGAGGAGAGTGGGTAGGAACCGATGAGGCTGGGAAGATCATAGAGGGGAGGATATCATGAGATCCGATGATATGAAGAAGGGGGTTTCCAAGGCCCCTAACAGATCGCTTATGAAGGCCCTTGGCTGGACTGACAGGGAGATGGATATGCCGGTTGTCGGCATTGTCTCTGCCTGGAATGAGATAATCCCTGGCCATATGGAGCTTGATAGGATCGCAGAGGCTGTGAAGGCCGGTGTCAGGGAGAATGGCGGCAATCCTGTCGTATTCCCGGTAATCGGAGTGTGTGATGGAATAGCCATGGGACATAAGGGTATGAAGTACTCGCTCTGTTCCCGCGAGCTTATTGCTGACTCCATTGAGGTTATGGCCACCGCACACCCGTTCGATGCGCTTGTATTCATCCCGAACTGCGACAAGATCGTTCCAGGGATGCTCATGGCCGCTGCCCGTCTTGATATCCCATCGATATTCATCTCCGGCGGCCCGATGCTTGCAGGCCATATAAAGGGTGGCGATAAGAGAGGGATGTCCCTTTCCCTGATGTTCGAGGCTGTGGGAAAGCATGCAGCTGGGAAGATGGATGATAAAGAGCTCCTTGAATATGAGAACAGCGCATGCCCGACATGCGGTTCATGCTCAGGGATGTATACTGCGAACTCGATGAACTGCCTGACAGAGGCTATTGGAATGGGTCTTCCAGGCAATGGCACTGTTCCTGCTGTCTACTCAGAGCGCATAAGGCTTGCAAAGGAGGCGGGATACCAGGTGATGGAACTGCTGAGAAAGGGGATTACAGCCAGGGATATCATGACGGAAAAGGCATTCATCAACGCTCTTTCCGTGGATATGGCTCTCGGATGCTCTACCAATACGATGCTCCATCTTCCTGCTATCGCACATGAGGCAGGCATCGATATCGATATCTCAATCGCGAATGATATTAGCTCCCGTGTTCCGAATATCTGCCACCTTGCGCCCGCTGGTCCTCATCATATGGAAGATCTCTATCAGGCCGGCGGTGTCATGGCTGTGATGAAGGAGCTCTCGAAGAAGAATCTGCTTGACCTTTCGCTGCTCACAGTGACTGGAAAGCCGATAGGCGAGTCTATCAGCGCTGCAGTGAATACCGATCAGGAGGTTATAAGACCTATTGAGAAGCCGTACATGGAAACCGGTGGAATCGCTGTTCTCTATGGAACGCTTGCCCCAGAGGGCGCTGTCGTGAAGAAGAGCGCGGTTGCTCCGGAGATGTATGTCCACAAGGGGCCTGCAAGGGTCTTCAACAGCGAGGAGGAGGCCAGCGCGGCAATCTTCTCCAATGCCATAAAGCCGGGCGATGTCGTGATCATCCGCTATGAAGGACCTAAAGGCGGTCCAGGCATGAGGGAGATGCTCAGCCCGACATCGGTGATTGCCGGCATGGGACTGGATAAGGAAGTCGCGCTCATCACAGATGGCCGCTTCTCCGGCGCTACAAGAGGAGCTTCAATCGGCCATGTCTCCCCTGAGGCTGCTTCAGGAGGTCCGATAGCCCTGATCGAGGAGGGGGATATCATCTCGATCGATATTCCTGCAGGGAAGCTCGATATCCTTGTCGATGAGAAGGTGCTTGAGGAGCGCAGGAAGAATCTGAAGGAGCATGAATGCCCGATCAGGACGGGGTATCTCTACAGATATTCAAAGCATGTGACAAGCGCACGCTATGGCGCTGTGCTGAGGGAGGACTGATGAGGATAACCGGTGCAGATATAATCGTTGAATGCCTCCTTGAGGAGGGGGTGGATACCGTATTCGGCTATCCTGGCGGACAGGTAATCCCCCTTTACGATGCAATCTACAGGAAGAAGGGGAAGCTGCGGCACATACTTACAGCCCATGAGCAGGGAGCAAGCCATGCCGCTGACGGATACGCAAGGTCAACTGGCCGTATCGGTGTATGCATCGCGACATCCGGACCTGGGGCTACAAACCTCGTCACTGGACTTGCGACTGCTTATATGGACTCCGTGCCTGTTGTAGCCATAACAGGCAATGTCCCCCTTTCCCTTCTTGGACGTGACAGCTTCCAGGAAGTGGATATTACGGGCATAACGATGAATATCACGAAGCATAACTACATCGTGAAGGATATATCAGAGCTTTCAGATACCATCAGGGAGGCATTCTATATAGCAAAGGAAGGAAGGCCCGGTCCTGTCCTCATCGATGTGCCTAAGGATATACAGGTCGCCGAATATGACTTCGAGCCTTTTGAGCCCAAGAAGGTTGAGCCGATCACTGTCCATCTCCGGGATAAGGATATCGAGAAGGCTGCCAAGATGATAAAAGCGGCAGAACGTCCGATGTGCTATATCGGGGGAGGCGTCATAAGATCCGATGCATCCGAGGTCCTCAATAAGTTCCTCGAGCTCATCGATTCCCCCTGCGGTTCATCTCTGATGGGGCTCGGAGCTGTAGATGCTTGCTCAGAGCGCTTTACGGGCATGATCGGAATGCATGGCACGAAGCTCTCCAACATGACAATCAACAACTGCGATCTCCTGATCGTGATCGGAGCCAGGTTCTCTGACAGGGTCATATCCAAAGCCAGCGATTTCGCATCCCAGGCGAGGATCATACAGATCGATGTCGATCCTGCGGAGTTCAATAAGAACATCATGACTGAAGTCCATGTCGTCGGGGATATCAAGGTGGCGCTGGAGAAGCTCATTGCATGCATCGGAGAGCCATTGGATCACCATGTATGGATGGATAAGCTCTCCGATAACCGCCGCCGCTATCCGATGAAGGTCACCTCGGATTCCAAGAGACCCAAGCAGATCATCGAGGCTCTTGAGAAGGTCCTGCCTGAGGATAGCTATATCGCTACCGAGGTCGGACAGCATCAGATGTGGGCTGCCCAGTTCCTCCACACGCACAGGCCACGCCGTTTCCTTACATCTGGCGGCCTTGGAACTATGGGGTATGGAACGGGAGCCTCAATCGGTGCGCAGATTGCCCATCCTGAGGCGCGTGTTGTCAACATCGCAGGTGACGGCTCTTTCAGGATGAATGCGAATGAGCTTGCGACAATCGCGCGCTACCGTCTGCCGGTGATCATCATAGTGATGAACAACCATGCCCTTGGAATGGTGAGGCAGTGGCAGTCTCTCTTCTATGACAAGCACTACTCGGAGACGACGCTTGATACCCCTCTTGACTGGGTGATGCTTGCCAATGCCTATGGCGTAGAGGGAATGAGACTTGGGATTGATGATGATCCTGAGGCGATACTCCGCAGCGCAGTCGCTCTTGGCCGTCCTGTAGTGATTGATGCCCAGATACCTATCGATGACAAGGTCTATCCTATGGTAGCTCCCGGTGCTTCCATCTCCGACATGATGGGATTCATAGATATGGATCTGGAAGGATGAGGAACATGGCTGGCAGATTGCCAGCCTATTTCTTTATCACTGCGCTGTTTGCCGCCAGATAGTACTTTGCGATTTCCTCAGGAGAGGATCTGAGATCCTCCGACAGCCACCACTCAATCGTCGAAACAAGACTGCCGGAAAGCTGGTTGATGATGTAATCCTCCGGGATATCCAGGATATCGTCAATGCAGATTATCTCTTTCAGGAAAGGCGCAATCCTTGAACGGAAATAGCGGAAGAAGAGCACTCCGCTCTCTCCTCTCAGTATGCGCGGTGTATCGTTGTCCCTTATGTGGTAGAGCATGTGGACAAGCTCCTTTTCCGTATCGCCTTCCTCTCCGCTGAAGTCATGCGTGGTCTCCTTCTCGAGAGATGGGGAGAAGACATGGTCGAACATCTCTCTGCAGAGCTCCGAGAGAAGGTCATCCTTCGTGGGGAAGTGTGAGTAGAATGTCGACCTCCCGACATCGGCCTCATCGATTATCTCCTGTACCGTTATCCTTGAATAGCTTTTGTCCTCAAGTAGTCTGCTGAATGCATTGAATATCGCTTTTCTGCCGTTTTTCTGGCGTCTGTGCAAGATATATCTCGTACAGTCTGCTGGATTTGTACGATAAGGAACGAACAGGAGGAACTGATTATTCCCACCGTACATATTATACATTATAGAACATTATGTACTATAACAACGAGACATATCTCCAGAAGGACGATGATTATGAAGAGATTGAATGATTTCCTTGCAGGGATACCAATGACAGCTGTCAGCGGTATCTTTCTTATAATGAGCCTGGTTCTTTCCATTAATGGAATGACCTTGGCTGTGGATCCAGCCTGGGCTGCTGTGATCATATCCGGGATTCCTCTTCTGTATCTCGCCATCTGGCGGATCATATTCAATCATGGGATATCGAAGATATCATCGGCTCTGCTGATATCAATAGCCATGATTGCCGCAATAGCCATAGGGGATCTCTTCGCAGCAGGGGAGGTGGCCTTTATCATGGCTATAGGTGCGATTCTTGAGGATAAGACTGCGGAAAGGGCAAGAAGAGGGCTAGAGAAGCTTATAAGGATAGTTCCTCAGACAGCACGGAGGGTTATAGATGGGAAGGAGGAGGTGGTCTCCCCGGAAATGATATCGGAAGGTGATATCATAAGGGTTCTCCCCGGAGAGAGCATTCCAGTCGATGGCAGGATAATCAAAGGGAATACTTCCGTTGATCAGGCCGTACTGACAGGAGAGTCCCTTCCTGTGGATAAGAGCGAGGGCGATGATATCTTTTCCGGTACGATCAATCTCTATGGATCTGTGGATATCGAAGCTGAGAGAGTCGGGAAGGACAGCTCATTAGAACAGCTTATAAGGCTTGTAGAGGAGGCTGAAAGGAAGAAAGCCCCGATACAGCGCATAGCAGACAGGTGCGCAAGCTGGCTTGTTCCTGCAGCTTTTCTGATTGCGGTGCTTGCATACGCTTTCACTGCTGATATAGTGAAGGCTGTCACGATTCTCGTCGTATTCTGTCCCTGTGCCCTTGTGCTGGCGACTCCCACTGCGATAATGGCAGCTATCGGGCAGGCTTCGAAGAATGGTGTGATCATAAAGTCCGGAGAAGCTCTTGAGAGAATGGGGAAGGCCCGTGTGATTGCCTTCGACAAGACAGGGACGCTGACATATGGCAAGCCTGTCGTATCTGATGTCATCGTCCTCGATCCTGGAATGAGAGAGGAGTATGCTCTCTCCCTCGCAGCCTCTGCCGAGAGGAGAAGCAGCCATCCGCTTGCTGCCGCGCTCCTATCCTACGCAGAAGACAATGGGGTGGAGATCCTTGATCCAACCGGGTTCTCAATGGAGGGAGGGCGCGGAATCTCGGCGGAGATTTCCGGACATAGCGTTCTATGCGGCAATCTGAGAATGATGGCAGAACACGGTATAGATGCTGAAAAAGCGGAGAATGGGCTTTCAATGCTGAGCTGTCAGGGAAAAGCTGTGATGATAGCCGCAATCGATGGTATTCCTTCGCTCATCATCGCATTCTCAGACCTCCTCCGCCCCGGTGCTCAGGATATGCTTCATGATCTCCGCGGCATGGGGGTCCGTACGGCTCTTCTTACTGGCGATAATCCTGAAGCAGCAGGTTGCATTGCAGCGGAATTGGGAATCGGTGATGTCTATTCAGGCCTTCTGCCATCCCAGAAGGTCAGCGTGATTGAGGAGATCCGGAGCAGGGATGAAGCTGTTGCAATGGTCGGCGACGGAGTCAATGATGCCCCTGCGCTGAAGAGTGCCGATACAGGCATTGCGATGGGAGCTATCGGAAGCGATATAGCGATTGATGCCGCTGATATAGCACTTATGGGAGATGATCTGGGGAGAATCCCATATCTTAAGAAACTATCCAATGCAACGGTGAGGACTATAAGGCTCAGCATCGCGTTATCGCTATGCATAAATGCTGTTGCAATAGCACTGTCTCTTCTCGGAGTACTCAATCCGACGACAGGGGCTCTTGTCCACAATGCAGGATCTGTCTTCGTTGTGCTTCTTGCAGCACGGCTGTATGACAGGAAATTCTGAGATAAGGTTGTCACTTTTTCCGCAATGTTGGATGGCAACTCTTCCGATTTGTCCTTTTGTAGCTTATAGTATTCTCTGAAGGAGGACGCAAGGCTGGTTTCCAGCTGTGGTTTTGCATTATATGAAGAAAGCAGTACTTATACCGGATTCGTTCAAGGGAACGATGTCAAGCGAGAAGATCATTTCAATCATGAAGGAGAGGATCCTTTCATACTATCCAGACTGCAAGGTCGTCCAGATTCCTGTAGCAGATGGAGGAGAGGGCAGTGTTGATTCCTTCCTTACAGCTCTTGGCGGTGAGAAGATCACTCTTAAGACACATGGCCCATGGAATGAGGAGATTGAGAGCTTCTATGGCATGCTTCCTGATAAGACCGCTGTCATTGAGATGGCTGCATCAGCAGGGCTTCCCCAGGTCGGAGACAGGAAGGATCCTTCAAAGACCACGACATACGGTGTCGGAGAGCTTATCCTCGCTGCTGCGAAGAACGGCGCGAAGAAGCTTGTCATCGGACTTGGAGGCAGTGCGACGAACGATGCAGGATGCGGAGCCGCGGCTGCATGCGGAGTCGGATTCTTCGATAAGGATGGAAAGAAGTTCGTTCCGGTTGGTGGAACTCTGGATGAGATTGCCCATATCGATATCTCGACTCTCGATGAGAGCGTCAAGGCTCTTCCTATTACGATCATGTGCGATATCGATAATCCATTCTATGGTCCTACAGGTGCTTCAGCTGTCTATGGCCCTCAGAAGGGTGCTGATGAGAATATGGTCAAGGTTCTCGATGGCAAGATGATGAAGCTTGCTGAGCTTGTGAAGAAGGAGCTTGGAGTCGATCTGCAGGCAATTCCAGGCAGCGGGGCTGCAGGCGGAATGGGCGGAGGAATGAAGGCATTCTTCAACGGTGAGCTCCAGATGGGTATCGAGACGGTTCTTGATGTCACGAAGTTCGATGAGATTGCAGGAGATGCGGATTTCATCTTCACCGGTGAAGGCAAGATCGATGGCCAGTCTCTGAGAGGCAAGGTCGTAATCGGTGTCTCCAGGAAGGCAAAGGCCATGGGCATACCTGTGATTGCTGTTGTCGGTGATATCGGAGACAATATCGAACCGGCATACGGCGAAGGTGTTGTCGGAATATTCTCCACGAACCGTGTTGCTGTTCCTTATAAGGAAGCACGTCCAAGGGCTGAGAGCGATATGAAGCTCACAATGGACAATCTTCTGAGATTCATGAAGAGACTAGGTGCCTGAGGAAGGATTTTCTGAAGAGTGATGGGGACCGTCGCAAAAAGCGGCGGTCTTCTGCTGTCTGAGCGCAGTATCGTAATTTCTTCCAATAGAATGAATTAATTTGGAAATTGAGGTGTTCTGGCATAGAAAAAGCAAGCCTTTTCTGTTATA
>CALXKS010000048.1 GCA_944389015.1 uncultured Spirochaetaceae bacterium | reverse complement strand
AGGCGAAGCCAGCTTGATTCTGATTGAGCTGAAATCCTGTATTTCCTTCATTACGCAATCCTCCTAGAGAGTTCCCTTCTCTTTCTTCTGGATCAGTTCCTCATCGCGCTCTGTGAGAGGAACCTGCTTGCCTTCCTCATCGAATACGGAGATATCGAGAGCAAGTCCTCTGATCTCCTGTACAAGAACATTGAATGCCTCCGGCATCGATACAGTCTGCGCAGGCTCACCCTTGACGATCGACTCATAGATCTGCACACGGCCCTTCATGTCATCGGACTTGATTGTAAGGAGCTCCTGAAGCGTATTCGCTGCACCATATGCCTCGAATGCCCAGACCTCCATCTCTCCGAGTCTCTGTCCGCCGAACATAGCCTTTCCTCCAAGAGGCTGCTGTGTAACGAGCGAATAAGGACCTGTGGATCTTGCATGCATCTTGTCATCGACAAGGTGATGCAGCTTGAGGTAGTAGATATAGCCGCAGAATACATCATTTACGAACGGGACGCCTGTCCTACCATCATAAAGACGTGTCTTGCTGTTCTTCGGAAGCCCTGCAGCCTCCATCTCATGCTCGATCTGCTCCATTGATGCCGACTGGAAGACCGGTGTCTTATACCACTTGTCATTCTTCACTGCAGCCCAGCCAAGCTCTGTCTCCATCAGCTGTCCGATATTCATACGGGACGGAACGCCGAGCGGGTTGAGACAGACGTCGAGCGGAGTACCATCCTCCATGTATGGCATATCCTCCTCAGGTAGAACACGTGATACAACACCCTTGTTTCCATGGCGTCCTGCCATCTTATCACCCTGCTTGAGCTTGCGCTTCGTTGCGATCAGAACCTTGATTGTCTGCTCGACACCTGGCTGGAGCTCATCTCCATCGCTCTTCCTCAGGCGCTGGATATCGATGACAGTTCCCTCCGTTCCATGGGGAACCTTAAGGGAGGAATCCCTTACTTCCTTTGCCTTCTCGCCGAAGATTGAATTGAGAAGCTTCACCTCAGGAGTCGTATCGGCCTCGCTCTTCGGCGTGACCTTTCCGACAAGGATCGAACCCGGGCGGACATATGTTCCGATGCAGACGATTCCTTCGGCATCGAGATGCTCAAGAAGCTTATCGGATGTATTCGGGATATCGCGGGTAAGCTTCTCAGGCCCGAGCTTAGTCTCTCTTATATCAATGGAGAATTCCTTGATATGGATCGATGTATAGATATCCTCGCGCACAACACGCTCAGAGATCAGAACAGCATCCTCATAGTTATAACCGTTCCATGGAACGAATCCGACAAGGATATTGCGTCCAAGGGCAAGCTCACCATTCTGGGTTGCCGGTCCATCAGCAAGCACATCGCCATCATCGACATGATCACCGACATTCACGATAGGCTTCTGATTCAGACAGGAATCCTGGTTCGTCCTCTCAAACTTATGGACCTCATATGTATCTATCTCGCCCTTGATCTCAGGCTTATCAGGCTTTACGCGGATCTCGGTAGAGGAGACATACTCGACCGTACCTGCTCTTCTTGCCTTGATGAGGACACCGGAATCATAAGCTGTCCTCTGCTCCATTCCGGTTCCTACCCTAGGAGCTTCCGGGAACACAAGAGGTACTGCCTGACGCTGCATGTTCGATCCCATGAGCGCACGGTTGGCATCGTCATGCTCAAGGAACGGGATGAGCGATGTTGCGACAGATACAACCTGGCGCGGAGATACATCCATCCACTGGACCTGCTCAGGAGCTACGACACCGTAATCACCATAGTGCCTTACAGAGACCTCCTTCTCCAGGAACTTCCCGTTCTCATCGATCTTCGCATTGCCCTGAGCGATATAGAACTTCTCCTCATCATTGGCATCAAGGTACTTGACCTCATCCGTGACTATACCATCGACGACACGGCGATAAGGTGTCTCTATGAAACCATACTCATTTATGCGGGCATAATTTGCAAGAGAGAGGATGAGACCGATATTAGATCCTTCAGGAGTCTCGATAGGACATATTCTTCCGTAATGGGTGTAATGGACATCCCTGACTTCATAGATGGCACGTGCAGACGATCTTGAAAGACCTCCCTTCGGGCCAAGTGCGGATACCCTTCTCTTATGGGTAAGCTCTGCAAGCGGATTCACCTGGTCCATGAACTGCGAGAGCTGGGATGAGCCGAAGAACTCCTTGATTGCGCCGACAATCGGCTTGATGGAGATTACTTCCTGAGGCTTGATGGACTCATCGGAGATATTCATCTTCTCCCTTGCAGCCTTTGCCATGCGTGCAAATGCATCGCTTATGTTGTTCTCAAGGAGCTCGCCTACAGTACGGACACGTCTGTTTCCGAGCGCATCGATATCATCTTCCTTGATGATTCCATTGCAGAAATCAATGAGGAACTTGACAGTATTGATCACATCATCCGGCGTAAGGGCGGTTGACTGGATATACTTGTCCTCCTCCATTCCATAGAACTTCTTGTTCAGCTTATGGCGGCCGATATCTGAAAGCTCGAATCCGCGGCCGTGGAGGAAGAACTCCTGGAAATAGCTTATGACACGCTTCGGATCAGGGAATGTCTTGAGGTTCTGTGGAAGAGTATTCTTGCACGCCTCGACGATGCATCCGATATACTCATTCTGGAAATCCTCGGAGCTCTCGTTGCGGTATACGCTCTCCTTATCCTCCCTCTCGATATAGACAGCCTCCCTGTTGAGAGTCTTGAGGACTGCGAGAGCTGGGGCATCGAGATCCTTTGCAGGTGTATCGACAACCTCGATTTCGGAGATGCCCATATCCTTCATCTCCTGAAGCTCGACAGTGCCTACTTCGCTTCCTGCGACGAACCTGACAGTCCTGTCCTCATCGGCGATGTCCTTGAAAAGGAAATAGTGTCCATTCTCCGAGAGGACATCATCGATACGGATTGTCTTCGAGCTGTAGAATGAGCTTACGATCTTCTCTCTTGTATCGATTCCGAGAACACGGAGGAAGAATGTCACAAGGAAAGGCTTCTTTCCGAAGTTCACCTGGATGATGTTGTTGACCTTCTTCTTCTCATTATCCTTCTTGTTTGCATCGGACTTCTCATTCTTCCTTGTGAGGACAAACTCAAGCTTCGTTCCTGAATAAGGATAGAGAGTGCCTGTATAGGAGAGAGATGCCACATCGCTCTTCTTGCCTTCCTTGAAGACAACGCCAGGGGATCTGACGATCTGTGAGACAATGACGCGTTCTGCGCCATTGATGATGAAGGTACCGCGATCCGTCATCAAAGGGAAATCACCGAAGAATATCTCCTTCTCCTTGATCTCTCCGTTCTTTGCAGTCTCGAGAGCAACCCTTGCCTTGACTGGAACGCCATATGTCCTGCCCTTCTTCTTGCATTCTGACTCTGAGTACTTGATTCCATTCATATCAACGGTGTAGCCGTTGTAATCAACCCTCATATCCTCATTAGGGGAAATGATCGGGAATGTAGTACGGAACACATGCTCAAGTCCGCATGAGGGGTCGGGAGCCTGGCCCTTCTCCAGCTTATCAAGCTGCAGGAAATTTCTGAATGACTCGGTCTGGATTCCGATAAGATTGGGAAGTTCGCAGACTTCCGGGAGCTCAGAACCGATGTCTACTCTCTTTA
>CALXKS010000047.1 GCA_944389015.1 uncultured Spirochaetaceae bacterium | reverse complement strand
ATGCAGGTCCAGCTGGTCGAGTATCTGGTCGATGGCATCCTTTTCCTTTGTGCTTTTCCTGGTCATCTGCTGTATCTCCTTCCTTACAGTAGCATTTCCCATTTACACAAACTATCTTACAGGCCCTGTCTCTTCTTTCGAAGGATGAAACTCTCAATCATCGCACTGTCTTCCATCCTCTGGCGCTCTATCTCTTCCTCCGGTATTTCCCTCTTCCGCTCAAATCCGGATATGCACTCAGCATACAGGAAATCCATGATTTCATCGTGGTTCCCTGTCTCATAAAATCTGACAAGAAGCTCGGAGAATTCCTCCTTCCTATCTGCTGGAATGGAGATTATTCCCCCACCATGCTTGATAAGCTCCTGATTGGCAGCAAGCTGTGCTGTGCGCTTATTTCCATCCTCAAAGTACTGTCCGCGCATGATTGCCAGCATAAGCTCAAGACTGCGCTCAGTTGCATTATCTATCTGTCTTATCCGCCGAAGAGTGTTCTCTATGCTTTCAGGGGTAGGGATTTCAGGAATCCAGTCAGTTCCGGAAATCCTGACGGTTATCTCCCTGAGCATTCCGGCATTACGTATCAGATTATTCTCTATAATGGAATTAAGATGACGCAGATACCTGAAATCAAAAGGATACTCAAGGCTGTCAAAAATGAAATACCAGGCTCTTTTCAGATTGACTATCTTCGTTGTCTCCTCATATGTGAGACTATCTATGGTAATACCATCATAGACCTGCTGAGTCTCAGGGAATGTCACATTGATGCCTTCCACTTGCGCTTCACGATAAATTGAATCAACAATCATCCTTTTAGCAAATCCGATGTTGTCTTCAACACTCATCTGGAACTTGTCTTTCATCTGTGATTTCCTTTCCTTTCTCTGCTGCTCTTTTCTCCCTGATTTCCCTGCAGTACTCCAGGATTATCCTCTCATCCTCTCTGTACATCTCGGATTTCTCCATTTCCCTAAGCGCATACTCGTATCCGGTCATATACTTCCCCTGCAAGGCTGTCACCATCTTTCAATATTATACTTGTCAACGAAAGCGCTGTGAATATAAATCCAGAAACAGAAAAGGAGAAGAAAAAGAAAAATCCTCCACTTCTGGAGGAGTAGAGCGACCGACGGGAATCGAACCCGCATCTTCAGCTTGGAAGGCTGAGGTAATAGCCATTATACCACAGTCGCATCAGCAACGGGTGATACATTACACTAACTGAAAAAGTGTGTCAATATATCTTTTCATAATATTCATTATGATGATATAAAAGGCTATCAATCAATAACGGAGGACCCATCATGGGAGAGCGAGGAGAGGTCTTTTCGACCAAGCTGATCAAGAATGACCGCACATACTTCTTCAATGTGAAGGAGAATATCTATGGCGATCTGTTCCTTAATATCGTTGAATCACGCCCGACAGATACAGAAGGCAGATACCTCAGGCAGTCGATCATTGTCTATCAGGAGGATATGGGAGAGTTCATCAAGGAGTTCCAGAAATCCATAGACTATATAAAGATGAATGGAACACGCGTACGCGAGGACAATCTCAGAAGAAGGAAGAGGACTCCTGATACGGATAAAGAGTAATGGATATCTTCACTTCCAGATATGCGGAGGCGATCCTCCGCTTTGCCCTTGGTCTTGGGAAGGGCGATGTCCTTTCGATAAACACCGAATCCGATAACCTTGATTTCGCCCATGATGTCGCAAGGCTTGCAAGGGAGATCACGGGGAATGGGACATTCATACAGACAATAGAGAATGGGAAGGTCGTATCAAGCGACGAGGTATTCTCCGACTTCCCTATCTCAGCAAAGCCGACAGCGCTTCTCTATATCCCTGTATACAGGGAATACGGGAATCCAGAGGAGATGAAGCTCGACCCAGCTGCAATACAGCGTTTCCGTCATCTTTCGGATCCTCTTGGCAATCCTGCTCCATCGATTGCGTTCGCATCCGCTCCAGCCCCGTCCGATGCGTGGGGAGCTTCGATCGAGGAAGATGGAGATACGATGCTTCCTGCTTCGCTCATATCATCCATTCTCTCTCTTGAAGAGGACAGCTTTATCGGGAAGCTGAAGGAGGATTCCGATCTTCTCATCTATGACAGGGACGAGCTGAACAGGCTTGAGCTCACAGAGTGCAGTATCCGGGATGAGAACGGCACGGACATATCATTCAGATTTCTGCCAGGTTCGAAGTTCGCAACGACAATCACAGAGCTTCCGTCAAGACGAAGGTTCGTTCCCACGATCTTCTCTTCCGATATTTTCAGGGCAATAGATCCGACCTCAGCAGAAGGATATATGACTGCATCAAGGCCATTCATGCTCTTCGGAAGGGCTGTGCGCTCGTTCTCCGCTTCATTCACAGGAGGAATGATCACAGAGTTCTCAACCGATGAGAAGAGCGGAGATCATCTCAGAACATTCCTATCTCTCGATCAGAATGGAGGAAGGCTTTCAGAGCTTTCGCTCTCTGAGATCTCATCGCCTGCATCGGATGTTGAGTATTTCGCCCTGCCTGAATGGGATAGGATGAGAACCGTTTCACTTACCATAGGAGGTCCGAGACCTGAGAGCATTGAGGGTGACAGCAGCTATGCGAATGACTCGCTGACCACTCTTTCAATCCCCGTGGGAACAAATGAGACTTTGATCACAGCCCGGGATAAGGATGGGAATGAATACACCATCATGGAGGATGGATTCATCCCCGATGAGTTCTAGCTGTTTAGGCGCGATATAAGCTCAAGGCCTCTCAGTGTATGGAGGCCATCAACCTCGTCAACATGATCGATAAGCGGGGAGATGGTCTGGGAAAGCCCGCCTGTTGCTATTACATGGAGATCCTTGCCTATCTCCACTTCGGTCCTTCTGATTATTGAATCAACAAGACCTGCATAGCCCAGCATGATGCCGGCTCTTATCGACTCCTGAGAGTCCCTTCCCATGGCCCGTTCAGGAATCTTGAGCTCGACCTGCGGAAGCTGGGCGGTATTGCCGAAGAGCGCATTGACAGCAGTGATAAGACCAGGAGCTATTGAGCATCCGAAGACACTGCCATCCTCATCAACGGCAGAGAGCGTAAGGGCTGTACCGAAATCGAGGACCATCACAGCCCTGCCAGGCTTCTTGTAATGCGCATAGGCAAGATTGCAGAGAAGATCCGATCCAAGCTCTGATGGTATAGTCTCCTTCTTAAGACCGGTCTCGACATCATGGGAGATCACAAGAGGATCGATGCCGAAAAGCCTTCTCAGGTTCTTCTCCACCGACCTTGTGAGATTCGGGACAACCGATGATATTATCGCGCTTGTGACAGCTTCTGCTTTCACACCCCCTTCACGGAATAGCGCATTGAAAATGACGAAATACTCGTCGCTCGTCTTATGGCTGTCCGTGTAGACACGGAACGATGTGACGAACTTCTCTCCGTCAAAGATCGCAAGAACGATATTCGTATTTCCTATATCAGCAGTGACAAGCATCAGAGAAGAACGACTCCCTTAACATCCTTATAGGCTTTCTGCCTGATTGCCTTTATCGACTCATCGTTGATGTAGTCATCGAACTGCATCATCCTGTCGATAAGGCCATCAGGAGTGAACTCGATGATCCTGTTCGCAATAGAATCAACGAACTGATGATCATGGGAATTGAAGAGCACAACGCCCTTGAATTCGATTATTCCGTTGTTCAGAGCCTGGATTGCCTCAAGGTCAAGATGGGATGTCGGCTCGTCGAAGATCATGCAGTTTGCACCTTCAAGCATCATCCTTGCAAGCACTACCCTTACCCTCTCTCCACCGGAAAGGACATTGCATGGCTTGAGAGCCTCATCGTCTGTGAAGAGCATTCTTCCAAGGAATGAGCGGACATATGTATCATCGTCCTCCTTCGAGAACTGCTGAAGGTAATCTGCAATCGACTCATTTTCCTTGAACATCCCAGTATTATCCTTCGGGAAGTAAGAGAGGGATGTTGTAACGCCCCATGTGAAAGATCCCTCATCCGGCTCCATCTCACCTGCAAGAATCTGGAAAAGCACTGTCTTCGCAAAGTGGTTTGGACCGACGAATGCAACCTTGTCACCCGGGTTTATCGTAAGTGAAAGGTTATCGAGGATCTTCTCACCCTCAATCGTCTTTGAAAGATTCTTTATCTCAAGGACATTCTTCCCGATCTCCCTGTTAGGCTTGAATGCCACATACGGGAATCTCCTTGAGGATGGGCGGATATCATCGATGGTGAGCTTATCGATGAGCTTCTTGCGGCTCGTTGCCTGCTTTGCCTTTGCGACATTCGATGAGAAGCGCTGGATGAACTCCTTGAGCTCAGCGATCTTATCCTCCCTTCTCTTCTTCTCATCCTTCAGCTGCTTTGCAGCAAGCTGGGAAGACATGTACCAGAAATCATAGTTGCCGACATAGAGCTGGATCTTGCCGTAATCTATATCGCAGATATGTGTACATACCGTATTGAGGAAGTGTCTGTCATGGGAGACAACGATAACGGTGTTGTTGAATGTCTCAAGATAGTCCTCGAGCCAGTGGATCGACTCAAGATCGAGATGGTTCGTAGGCTCATCGAGAAGAAGGATATCCGGATTGCCGAAGAGCGCCTGGGCAAGAAGCACACGGACCTTGAGGTTATCCTCGATCTCCGCCATCTTCTTCTCATGCATCTCCTGCGCAATCCCAAGTCCGTCGAGCATCTGTCCTGCATTTGCCTCGGCTTCCCATCCGCCGAGCTCAGCGAACTCTCCCTCAAGCTCTGCGGCCCTTATTCCATCCTCCTCGGAGAAATCGGGCTTTGAGTAGATCGCATCGCGCTCCTGCATGACATCATAGAGCTTCTGATAGCCCATTATGACTGTATCGATGACACGGTAGTCGTTGAATGCGAAGTGATCCTGCCGCAGCACTGCCATACGCTCACCCGGAGTCATTATGATCTCACCCGTATCCGGCTCGATCTCACCGGAAAGAATCTTCAGGAACGTGGACTTGCCAGCTCCGTTTGCACCGATTATTCCGTAGCAGTTGCCCGGTGTGAACTTTATATTGACTTCCTTGAAAAGAACCTGTGTTCCGTAAGACAGCGAGATATTCGAAGCTGTGATCATTAGCCTATTAACCCTCTCAGAGAATATTCGGGCAAGTGCCCGTCAAAACCGCCTTATCGTATCAATTGCTCTTTTCTCTGTCAACAATTACCTGAATCTGCTACAGTCTTCCGGCCCTCTTCAGGAATGACAGGATGACCTCCACTGCCCCATCGATTCCTGTCATCGATGAATCTATCGTTATATTATAGTTCCTAGCCATTCCCCATTTCCTGTCAGATACATATTCGAAATAGGATGAGCGCGCTGTATCCATGCGCCTCAGGAGCTTCTGGGCTTTTTTCCTGTCAACGCCATAGACATTGATCGCCCTGTCAAGCCTCGCTTCCTCCGGAGCCTTTATGAAGACTGTTACAAGATCAGGATCCTTACGCAGGATATGGCTTGCGGAAAGACCTACTATCACACAGGAGGAGGATGCGACATTCTTCAGCTCTGATGAAAGACGCTTGAGGATTGCGTCGGAAACATCGTAGTTATCGGCAGCGCTCTCAAGGAAACCTAGTACAGGCTCCTTCAGAATACCTTCCCTCTCATGGAAATCCGGAATAGCTGTATTGCCATCGATGAACGGAATGGAAAGCCTGTCTGCCAGGGATTTTCCTATAAGTCTGCCTCCCGATCCATACTGACGGCTGATAGCGATGATCGTCCTTTTCATACACACACCTCCCGGATAGATTCCTTCTCCATCTATGATAATACACTGTGTTTGGGCAAGAAAGCCAAATCAGCTAGCAGAAAATATAGCCAATGAGCCGGAGTTTTTCCTCCATATTCCCCACAATACACAAAATCAACATTTTTCCTTACTGTACTTTGAACTCTGAAAACCGATATCTTTATTATTGAATTCTCGGAAATCAATGAAATTGAAATATACGGAGTAGAACTGATGAAGAAGATAGGATCCTTTCTTATCATTGCCGCGGCTTTCCTGCTGCCTCTTCATGCGGAAGATCTCCAGACGCTGACACTCGAAGAGGCAGTCAGCTCTGCTGAGGATATGAGCATTCCGCTGCAGCAGGCTGCACTTACGCTGCAGATGGCACTGAGAAACCAGGACGCTGTCATGACAACATTCATGCCGGATCTAACGATCACGGCGGGAGCGTCCACAGGTGTTTCCTTTCCAGGAACTTCTGCCACAGGAATCGGCCAGATTGATTCGCCGATGTTCAATGGACTATCTGTAAATGCTGGGGTTTCAGCCTCATTCACGTTCAACGGAACGATGATCACAGATGCCAGGACAAGAGAGCTTGCCAAAGAGAGCGCATCGCTCCAGTACCAGACAACATGGACATCGCTCAGAAGCGCTATCACTGAAGCTTACTGGAATCTCGCAGCTGCGGATATCTCGATAGATAACGCGAAGCTCCTTCTTGAGGATGCCCAGTCCTCATATGATTCTGTATCCGAGATGTATGAGAACGGACTTGCTGATGAGCTTACGCTACGCCAGACAGAGCTTGCCCTCAAGCAGGCAGAGCTCCAGGTCAGGACGCTCGAGGACAGCAAGACCCTTCTGATGTCCGCATTCAGGAATACGACCGGAATTGATTTCGATTTCACCACATCGGAGCTTCCAGAGCCTGTCATCCTCTCCTTCCCCGCACCTGAGGATATCATGGCAGAGTATTCAGAGGGATCGCTGGAGATCCGGAGCGCAAGGAACCAGCTGGAGAGTGCGAAGAATGCTGCCGATACAGCCCGCATGGGATCATACTTCCCCATCCTTACAGCCCAGGTCGGATACAGCTATACAGGAAGCGGCTTCCAGTACTACAAGGATAACTGGACAGATTATTCGAACAAGACGAATGCGATCACAGGAAGCGTGAACGTTACCATTCCGCTCAGCGCCATTCTCCCAGGATCGGAAGAGAACATGGCCATAAAGGATGCGGAGGATAGCGCGAAGATGTCAGCGCTCTCCCTGCAGGATGCAAAGAACACATATCTTGAGGATATAAAGCAGTGCATCATCACAATAGGACAGAATCAGTCGAACATGCTCCTTCAGCAGGATGCTGTCGACTCTGCCCAGCGCTCCTATGAGCTCTCGGAGGATGCATTCGATGCGGGCATGATGACAGCCACGGATCTTGCATCTGCCAGGAATAAGCTCCTTTCGGAGCAGATGTCCCTGACATCCATAAAGCTTGATCATCTTATTTCATGCTATGACCTTGCCGACAAACTTAATATTGAACTGACAGAGCTGCAGACAGTCTTTGCAGCTGATAGGGAGAATAATCAATGAGTGACGATAAAGAGAAGAAAGACCTGACTGAGCAGGTAGAGGATTCGAAGATTTCCTTTGAGGATCTTGCAAAGATATCACGCAAGTCCTCAGCATTCGACCGTGTGACCACGATAATACTTCTTGTCATATGCGTTGCGCTTGCAGCCTATGTCATATTCGGCTCTGTCGGATCAAGAGAGGTTGCTACTGTGGAGGAAACAGCAGACAGCAGGATCAACGTCCGTGCAGAGCAGGTCTATCCTGAGACATTCAGGAACTTCACAAGGCTCAATGGCGAGATCGGAAGCAACAACAGCGATATAGCCATCGTTCCTGATACATCGGGCAATGTGGCATCGATTCTCGTAAAGCGCGGCGACATGGTCAAGGCAGGTGATGTGATCGCATATATCGATCCGTCACGCCCGGGCCAGAGCTTCAAGGAGAATCCTGTGACATCGCCAGTAGATGGAATGATCACATCCATTCCTGTATCAATCGGCGAGCAGGTATCAGCTGCATCCTCAATCGCAACTGTCTCCGGAGATAAAACGCTCTATATTGAAGCATCCCTTCCTGAGCGCTATATCGGAACAACAGAGGTCGGGATGTCTGCAGACTTCACAAGCGTCGCCTATCCCGGAGAGGTCTTCAATGCAGAGCTCTCATTCATCTCCCCTTCCGTGAGGACAACGAACCGCACCTCGGATATCGAGCTTACGATAACAAGCGGCAGCGAGAAGCTCAGGGAAGGAATGTATGTGACAATCGATCTTGTCACGGAAGAGCAGGAGAACGTAATCGCCATCCCATCATCGGCGATCACAGAGACACTCGATGGGAATATCGTATACGTAGTTGAGAACGGAAACGCATCAGCAAGGACCGTCACTACCGGAAGCAGGAATGATTCCGATACGGTCATCACCTCCGGACTCAATGCCGGCGATGTCGTCATAACCGCAGGAACAGTCGCTGACGGAAGCGCCGTCAACGTCCTTGAGTAAGGAGGCGGGAATGACTTTATCCGAACTATCAGTAAGGAGGCCTGTGCTGATGACCATGATCTACGTGCTGATCATGGTTATAGCTATGGTCTTCCTTCCAAGGATGGAGATTGCACTCTATCCAAGCATAGATCTTCCTGTTATCACGGTCTTCGTTGACTGCGGTGATGCTGGTCCGGAAGAGATCGAGCAACAGGTTGCGAAGGAGCTTGAGGACCGCTTCAGCTCGCTTGAGAATCTCGATACGATCATGACGATATCAAGCGATGGAAGCTGTATGGCAATCCTCCAGTATGATTACGGAACGGATCTCGATGACTCGGAGCGCGATCTCAACTCCGCCATCACCATCCTTTCCCAGATCCTACCCGACTGGACTGAGACACCGCAGTACTTCAGGCTCGATTCCATGGGTGCCGGATCTGCACTCAGGCTGTCCCTTACAAGCAATTCAATGTCCCTCGACGACCTGAAGATGCTTGGAGAGACAACGATCTCCCCTCTCATCGAGAGAATCGATGGTGTCGGTCAGGTCTCTGTAAGAGGCGGAAGCGACATTGAGTACCACATCGATGTCGACCCGAACAGACTTGAAGCCTATGGACTATCGCTTACCCAGATCATAAGCGCGATCGCTGCTGACAATATCCAGGCAACGGGCGGTCAGATCACTGAAGCAGGAATGAATCTCCAGGTTGCTGCAGATGCACGCTACAAGACATTCAGCGATATCGGGAATACAGTAGTCACTGTGATCGACGGCTATCCTGTCCGTCTCAATGATGTAGCCACTGTAAGCCAGAGCACAGACAGGAACAACAGAAGCGAATCATATCTCGGGAATGAGAGGATTGTCACAATCAGCGTGACGAATGATTCCGACAGCAATGCAACTACCGTCGCAACAGCTGTTCTGGCTGAGCTTGACGCAATCAGGGAAGAGCTTCCCGATGGCGTATCGCTTCAGCTCCTGAATGATTCAACGGAGATGATCAAGAGCACGATGAGCGAGGCATTCAACTCACTCTATCAGGGTGTCATACTTGCAGCACTCATCATCTGGCTCTTCCTTAGAGGCATCAAGACAACGATCATCATCTCGCTCTCGATGCCTATCTGTGTTCTTATAACGATGATGCTCATGTCGATCTTTGACGTCACGATCAACGCGATGAGTATGTCAGGTCTTATCCTCGGCATCGGTATGATCGTTGATGCATCGATCGTCATCCTTGAGAACACATACTCATACAGACTCCTCGGAGAGAAGAGCGCTGTTGCCGCAATACTCGGAAGCAAGAACATGTTCAATGCAATCTTCGCATCCACTCTTACGACAATCTGCGTATTCCTTCCGATCATCATCTTCAAGAACGATCTTGAGTTCCTCGGAATCATGTTCCAGGATATCGTAATCACGATCTGTATCTCGCTTGCATGCTCGCTCTTTGTCGCAGTCACGCTTGTTCCCGCTCTCTGCGGATCGATCATGAGGATCAACACGAGAACGCAGAAGCCTCTGAAGATCCGCTGGATGAAGAAGATCGATGATGCCTGTGTGAACTTCGAGAACTCGATGAAGAGAGGATATGTAAGGGTACTCGCCTACTTCATGAGGCACCGCCTGCTTCTCATCGTTCTCCTTGTCCTTCTTCTTGCTCTGTGCCTGAAGCTCTTCCCGCTTCTTGGATTCGATCTCATGCCTCAGCAGACAACGGACGATGAGGTAACGCTTGAGCTGGAGCTTGAGCAGGGAACTGCGATCGATGTGACAAGAGAGTACGTCATGGATATGTACGAGAACATCAAGTCAGTGCTTCCAGAGGATTCCTATGAGAGCATCCAGCTCTTCATCGGTACAGGCATGCTCACTACGGCGGAGAACTCAGGAAGCATCACTATCAAGCTCCCTGACATCACAGAGCAGACTGTTTCAGCAACCGAGGTACAGAACCTCATAAGACCATTCACCGTTGCAGATCCTAATGCTCCATGGCTCTTCGAGTCCTCATCGGCGGGAAGCATAAGCGCCATCGATGTTGAGATCCACAGCGATGAGACAGGTGATGCGAAGTATGTAGCGGACCAGGTTGCGGCCATCATGCACGAGCACGTTCCTGGAGCAGTGAATATCGACAGCGATGCCGATAACGGTGCTCCGAAGATCAATGTTGCGATCGACAAGGATCTCGCTGCTGATTACGGCATAAATGTCTCGACGATCACAAGCGTCCTCCAGACCGCTATCTCAGGAGCGACTGCATCCACGATCTCCACATTCGACAGCAATGAGACATTCGATATCGTTGTCGAGATCAATCCAGATACGCTCACGACAGTTGACCAGCTCGGACAGCTTCTCATACCTTCTTCATCCGGAATGATCAGACTTGATACGATTGCCCAGTTCGAACACACGACATCCCCTGTATCGATCATTAGAGAGGACAGGGTCAGGATCAACCATGTAACCGCTGACCTTCTTGATGGATATGCTGCAAGCGATGTCCAGAACGAGCTCGATAAAGCGCTCAGCCAGTATCTCGTCCTTCCTGAAGGAGTTACGATCGAACAGGGTGGACAGATGAGCGAGATGGCAGGATATATGGGAACGCTCATAATGATCGTTGCCCTTGCCCTCTTCCTCGTCTATGCTGTCATGGCTGCGCAGTTCGAATCGCTTGTGGACCCATTCATCATCTTCGCGACAATCCCGCTCCTGATGATCGGTGTTATCGGGATACACCTTGCATACGGCCAGTCATTCTCGCTCTTCTCGATCGTCGGAATAGTCGCTCTCATCGGTGTTGTCGTAAACAACGGTATCGTTCTCATCGACTGCATCAACCGTCTTGTAAAGCAGAAGGTACCTGTGCGCCAGGCATGTCTCCAGGCAGCCTATGGACGTCTGAGGCCGATTCTCATGACGACGCTCACGACGATCCTCGGCCTTATCCCTATGGCATTCTTCCCGGGAGAAGGCGCGGAGATGCTTCAGCCTATCGCGCTGACATTCACCGGAGGAATCACGACGGGAGCATTCCTTACGCTCCTCCTTTCGCCTGTGCTCTACTCCATATTCAATGGACGTAGGGAGAAGAGGTATGATGATCCTGAGTCGCTCACCAATCAGCTCAGGGAGTACGATATGAGAAGGCTGAAGAGCCTTGATGATATCGTAGGCTGATAAACACAGCCATATGAAGCAAGGGTCCCGTCATTGCAGCGGGATCCTTTTTCTTCACATCATAACTTACTGGATATGGACATGGAGTGCTGCATTGATTTCTTCGGTGCTCATCTCCTGCCCTATGCCGGGAATATCCGGGACATCGATATAGCTATCCTTCGGCTGGTAATCATATAACCCGGACGAAATGTAATCATTCTTCCGTGCTCCTCCGATGTATTCATGGATGCAGAAATCCGGAATCACCGCTTCAAGCTGCATGGAAGCAGCGGTTGCTATCGGTCCTCCGCATACATGGAGCTGGACGGAGGCATCATAGACAGCTGCCATATCAGCGATCTTCTTTGTTTCGGTTATGCCGCCTGTGTTGGAGAGATCAGGCTGTACAATGCTCAATGAACGGTCTTCAAGGAACTCTCTGAAATCCCATCTTGTATAGCACCTCTCGCCTGTCGCAAGCGGTATCGGGCAATGTGACGAGATATACCTGAATAACCTGGGATTGGATGGCTCGGTCGGTTCCTCGAAATACATAATACCGAAATCCGCCAGTGCATTTCCCACGAGGCAGGCTGTATTCGCATCAAGTATCGAATGTGCTTCTATTATTATACCGAGATCAGGTCCTCCTGCTTCGCGGATTGCAGCCACGCGGTCCTTTACAAGCTGGATCTCCCTTCTCGTCATTACCCCCCTGTAGCCTTTGCCGATATGGTTATCCCACTCACTCTCCTCAACCCATGGTCCCGGGACATGCATCGGATCTACCTTGACAGTATCAAAGCCTTCCGAGATGACACGGCGCGTGACATCATAGTACTCCTGGGGATCCCTGAGAAGATTCCTCCCAAAGGCCTTCTCTCCACACTCTTCGCCTCCCCATCCAAGCTGGATCTGGCTTGCATATGCATGGAGCTTCCTTCTGGATCTTCCACCAAGAAGCTCGTAGACAGGGACGGATAGCCGCTTCCCCTTGATATCCCAGCAAGCTGTATCGATCGCGGAGATCGCACCCATCACAACCGGTCCGCCATTGACACCCCAGAATGAATCATATTTTAGATGATTCCACAGAGCCTCGGTGTTCATAGGATCAAATCCAAGTGCCATCCTTGCGAAATCCTGGCACTGACCGAATGCCGCCATACGGCTGTTCCCGAACTGCAGTCCGGCCTCGCCATACCCAGACAGACCTGTATCGGTATTGACCTTCACAGTTATTGCATAACCCATATAGACATCAATGCTTTCAATCCTCATGGCAGACCTCATAAAGAGGGATCCCGGTTTCCCAGGATCCCTGTATCAATCCAAAGCCTTTCAGTGCTTCTCCCACACAAGTACTTTGTTCTTCCCTGGCTTAAGTCCTGCGATCGGGCCGGGAACGCTCTTCTCCGTTCTCTTCTCTCCTGAGTAATCGGTGTCGAAGATGATGGCCTTGCCATCGGGAGTCTCATATGAGCACTCCGTAACGCGCGGCGTCTCAAGCTTGGAGGAATCGATGATCACAGAGCCGAAATCCGCAAGCGAGCTGTCAACGGTGAACTCAAGATATGTCTTATCGCCCTCCACAACGATCTTTGCATCGGGATTATCCTTGGAGACGATATTGCACTCCTCACGGTTATAGGCCTTTGCCCCATTGTAATATGCGTTGTGGTTGATATACACAGGCTGCTTTACGGCAAGGAATCTGTCAAGATCGCCAGCGACCTGCTTCTTCGCTTCCTCTATATACTCCTCAAGGGATGCGGGACAGCCATCATAGTCATAGGTTCCGCTCTTTGAGAGATCCTTGTTGTAGACAGGGCTTCCTCCGATGAAGATGTTGTTGAAGAATCTGTCATCGCCGCTGTAGATGACTGTAGAGCCTGCAACCTGCGTAGTATGCGGGAAGTGGTACGGTGTGGACCTATTGGGTTCGGAACGCCTTGCCAGAGTACCGCAATACAGGTTGTTGATATACGCTCCTCCCTGGGCGACATTATCAAGGTTGTAGTAGGATGCGAAGATATTATCGTCGACGATGAACGGACCATGGGAGACCTCGATGAAGATATCGCGCTCATTCGAGTGGAAGAGATTCTTCGATACGCGCACTCCCTGGGCCTGCCAGTCGAGCCAGATTCCAAGAGTCGAGTCATGGATATTGTTGTTATGGATCTGGACATCAAGCGCCGCATGGAGCTTTATGCCTGCGATCTCATGGCCGAAGAACTCATGCTTCTCCGCGATATTGTAGATCTCGTTGTCATAGATCTGGCTGAATATGCATCCCATGTGTCCTACGATTCCATTCTGTCCGCAGTCATGTATCACATTGTGCCTGATGATATGCGATCCGATATGCTCTTTTGACCAGCCTTTTGCAAGCGCTCTGAATACGACCTCTATCTGATTCTGGTATCCGGCCTTGCGCATGTACCTGAGACAGAAGTTGTCACCGGTAGTCACCTCCTTCCCAAGAGAGACGCCGCTGCACTTCGCATCGTGGATATCATTATCCTCGATGATCCAGCCCTTGCTCCAGTGCGGTCCGATGAGACCCGGCTGATCTGCTGTAGGAGGAGCCCACTGGCATGCAGCCTGAGCAAGCTCGAAGCCCTTCACCGTTATATATGAGACACCTGTTTCCTTCGGATAGAAGACAGCTGGCCTGACATTGATCTCTACAAGCTCCTTGTTCGGGTCGAACTCATGGAAGTTGGCATAGATGACGGTATTCTCATCATCGACCTCGGCAAACCATGTATAGACAGTGAAAGCTGAATCAGGGATTGGCTCCATATGGCATGTCCATGGGGAGCTTACGCCCTCTGTCCTCACCTTCGGAGAGAGAACCCCATCAAGCGAGCTTGCTTCGTAAAGGGACTTGCCATTGATATAGACATCGCCTGTATGGACATTGTAGTCATACGGATACATCAGCCAGTCGCCATAGAGAGCTGTCGCATAGGGATTACTGCATCCGAAGAAGCTATTGGGAAGGGTCTTCTTCCATACTGTCCCGGAATGCTTCTCCCAGCCTTTCACGATCTCAGAACCCTTGATCACGGCCTTCTCTCCAGGCGCTGCCATATATACGATCCTGTGATGGTCATCCTTGCCGGAATTGCGCGGACTCACCCACTCTCTGTATGTACCCTCATGGACTATAACTGTATCGCCTGCCTCAGCAATATAGGCAGCCTTTGAAATCGATCTGAATGGAGAAGACTCCGTTCCCGGATTCTTATCCGATCCATTGACCGATACATGATAAACAAAACTCATCATATCCTCCTTTTATGCAATGCATCAGCCTTTTACAGCACCTGCAGTCATGCCCTTTACAAGCTTGTCCTGGAAAATAATGAACAGGATGATCATCGGCAGAAGCGACAATGTGAGAACCGCCATGATCATCGGGGTGTTCATCGTGAACTCACCCTGGTAATCCCAGATCGCGAGCGGAAGAGTCCTGTTCTCTCTGGACTGGGTGAGCGTATACGCGAATGAGAACTCATTCCACATATTCACGCCATCATATATCGCAAGCGTTGAGAGACCAGGAGCGGAAAGCGGGAAGATGATCTTGAAGAACGTCTTTATCTTTCCGCATCCATCAATCTCCGCAGCCTCTTCAAGCTCCTTCGGTATGCTCTTCATGAAGGATGTCAGGATGAATGTCGAGATAGGGATCGCAAAAGCGACATACGGACCTATCAAGGCCCAGATCCTATCGTAGAATCCGATTGCCTGTGACATCTTGAAGACAGGGATAAGTGTGATATGGATAGGTATCGACATGCATGCGACAATCAGCGAGAAGATAGGAGCTGCGAAGCGGAAGCGGAATCTCGAGAGCGGATATGCTGCGCATGCGACTATGAAAAGGAGGATGCACAGGGAGATTGCAAGAACAACCGCACTGTTGAGGAAGTACCTGAAGAACCCTCCGCTGACGACCTCCTTGTAGTTATCGAGATAGAAAGTCTCAGGGAATGAGAATACTCCCTTTGTCAGCATCTCGAACCTCTCCTTGAAGGAGTTGAGCACCATGAAGATGAAAGGCGTTATCGAAATGATCAGATAACATGTTGCAAGGATTATAGCTATAGCCCAGCATATGCGGCTTTTCTGTATTTCATGCTTATATGAGATCATCGGTATTCCTCCTGTTGAGGACCTTGAGAGTGAACAAGGCCGTAAGGGATATCAAAATGAACATGCCGCAGGCAATAGCCGATCCATATCCCATATTGAAATTGGAGAACGACTCCTTGTACATGTAGGTAGCCATGAGCTCTGTCGCTGTGCCAGGCCCACCGCTTGTCATTACGTAGATGAGATCGAAGTACTTCAGTGATCCGACAAGCGACATGATCGCAGCGCTCTTTATGTATGGCTTGAGAAGCGGAAGAGCTATCTTTATGAAGTACATTGAGCGTGTCGCACCATCTATGACGGCTGCTTCGTAGATATCATATGGAATGTTCGTGAACGAAGCGATGAAGTAGACCATATAGAATGGTGTGAACTGCCAGCAGATTACCATTATAACAGTGAAGAGCGCGGTCTTCGGATTACCGAGAAGATCGACATTACCGCCACCGAAGAACTTCGAGATCGTCGTTATGATTCCATCAGTTGTCGAAAGGGCATATGTGAAAAGGAATCCGATTGCGACCGAAGACATAAGAAGCGGAACAAACCAGAGAACCTTATATACCTTCAGGATCTTATGCCCTGCTCCGAATTCCAGGAATGTAGCAAGAGACAGTCCCAATGGGAGCTGGATTGCGATCGAAAGGACCATGATCGTCAGATTATTCCGGAATGCCTTCCAGAAATGGCCATCGACGACGAGATCCTTCCAGTTATCCCCGCCAATAAAGGTCTTGTTGGGGGAAATGCCATTCCAGTCATACATGCTTATCCTGAATGATTCAAGAATAGGATAGAAAACATATATGGCAAGAATGAGAAAGACAGGTGTAAGAAATAATGCAGCCACGCGCGCAGTTTCCTGTGCACGGAGTTTAGACAAGCTATTCATCAGCATCAACCTCTTTGAAATAGAAACTATTCAGGCTTGCCATGAGACAAGCCTGAAACAAAAGCAGTAGTTTTTACTTTCCTGCGTTGTACTCCTCCATGGCAGCCTGCATCTGGGCCTGTGCCTCCTGCGGAGTCATGGTAAGGCCGAAGATCTCCTGGCAGGTATCAAGGTGTACGCTTGATACTGCTGGCGGCAGATATTGATCATAGTAGAGCTGGATAGCAGAAGCATTGAGAACAGTCTCAACAAGCTTCTTCTGGATCGGATCGCTGAGCTTATTCTCGATACCGATAACAGGAGGAATACATCCTGTATCAATAGCTGTCTGGATGGATGCATCTGTGAAGTGATTCTCGATAAGAGCGAATGCTGCCTCACGTGCCTCACCTGTTGCATTCACTGTGATGAACTGGTTGCCTACAGATCCGACCTGGATCGTAGGATCGACATCTGGATAGTTCTCATCATACGGGAACGGGAACCAGCCGATCTTCTCTGCATAGAACTCAGGAGCTTCATTCTTGAATGTTCCGATATCATTAGCAAGAGCGACCTTCATCGCAGCTTCCTCACGATATATAAGCTGCCTTGCCTGTCCATCATCCTCGCTGAGGGAATTGACGCCTTCTGGGAAGTAGCCCTTTCTTACCCAATCCTGGATCTTCTCACCAGCCTTGATGAAGCACTCGGACTCGAATGAACCTGTGCCGGCTTCAGCTGCTGCCACTTCCTCATATCCGCCATATCTGTTAACAAGAGACATGAAGTAAAGGGATCCTGTCCACTTTGTTCTGTTTGCAAGAGCAAACGGGATGATTCCATCAGCCTTGAGAACTTCGCAGATGTGCTCGAGTTCCTGGATCGTCTTAGGCTCCTCGAATCCATATTTATCGAAGATGGACTTATTGTAGTAGACACCTACAAGAGTCAGGTTCTGATAAGGAACACCATAGACATGGCCATCCTTGGTTGCCTGCTGGAGACCTGCTGGCATTATCTTATCCTTGATAGGAGAATTCTCAAGCAGATCCTCGAGAGGCTGTGCGAATCCGGATTCTGCATACTCGAAGAGCGGGCCGCCGGACCAGTTGGAGTAGATGTCAGGGCACTGGCCGGAGCTCATTGCTATAGCAAGTTTTTCCTTATATTTATCATTTACAACTGGGGAAGCCTTTACTGTATAGCCATTGACAGGATTGGCATTATAGGACTCAAGAGCGCAATCCATGATTGCCTTGTAGGAACCTTCTGTATTGATATTCCAGTATTCAAGGACCTTTGAGCTGCTGTCAGATTTGCTCTCACCTGATCCACCTGCGAAAACAGCAGCCATACAGGTAATAAGAACTACTAAAAATAACCCCCATTTCTTTGCCACGATATTCCTCCTTTTTCAGCTCTGAAACACATCAATAAATATATATGTGTTCGAGCACACTTATAGCTTCATAGTAAATTGGAAATCGGATATGTCAAGAAAAATATTCATAGGAAACATACCACCAATCAAATATATTTATTCTAAAATCTGTATGATTAATGCACATAATATGAAGTTTTTATTTGGTTTTGATTTCAATAACTGGAAATTTTTCTTCATTGGAAAAACTATCAACTGAGTAATTCTTGATAATAAAAGAAATTAATATGAAATATTTTGGTAGTTATTCATGAAATAATATTTCAGTTGAATTACCTGCCACTAACACACTTATAACGAGGATTACAAGGGGTGTATCAAGCCAGGAAAAGAGCGGGAGTGACATCGTCAGCCAAAGCATAGAATATAAGACATGTCCATTGAAGAAGATCAGGCATGGATACTGGCAGAGGAGAGATGGATGGATATTTGATCCAGAACTGCAATATTACTGAGGATAAATAGGGATTTTACAGATCCGGCAGTTGAAACCAGAAAAATAAAATTTCTCATTTATTATGATTTGACTATCTAAGTCAAACAAAGCAGATAAAAACAAAAAAGAGCGGCTTTTAAACCGCTCAGTTAGTTCCTAGGGGAATCGAACCCCTATTTAGAGACTGAGAATCTCCTGTCCTAACCATTAGACGAAGGAACCGTTTTACTCCTGGGATGGAGGGACTCGAACCCCCAAAGGCAGAACCAGAATCTGCAGTGTTACCGTTACACCACATCCCAATTTTTCCGAATCCTCAGCAAGATTAAAGGAATGTTGATTATCTGTCAATAGCTTTCGTGAAAATATTGGCAGATAATAACTCATTATATTGCTAATTACTAACAATACAATGAGTTGCAATCAAAACTTTTTAAATGCTGTAACGCGGGCGGAGGCACTGAGATGCACATCATCGCGCTGTCCGTCCCTGAGATAGCAATAAGCAAGGCCAGCAACCATCGCTCCATTGTCCGTACAGAGCTTCAGAGACGGGAAAGTAACGGTATAGCCGCTTTTCTCAAGAGCCTTGAGCTCTGAGCGGAGCAGGGAGTTCGCAGCAACCCCACCCCCTGCGGAAACTCTTCTGAGGCCTGTATCAGCAAGTGCAAGCTTCACACGTCTCATCAGTATACCGACAGCCTGGCGCTGGAATGATGCCGCTATATTCTCCGGTGTATCGGGAGCATCGCCATTCCTGAACTTATCCTTCTGATTGATGACTGCTGTCTTCAGCCCTGAATAGGACATGTCATATGGATGCTCTGTCCTATCGAGAGAAGGACCGGGGAAAAGGAAAGCATTCGGGTCCCCGTTCTTAGACAGTCTGTCGATGACAACTCCTCCTGGGAAGCCCAGATCATAGAACTTCGCGACCTTATCGAAAGCCTCCCCTATCGCGTCATCGATCGTCGTGCCGAGAACATCCACCTTATCATATGAATCAACACGGCAGATGACGGTATGGCCTCCAGAGACAAGGACTCCAAGATAAGGATACTCAAGCGGAGTCTCTATCTGTGATGCATAGAGATGGGCTCTGATATGGTCTATACCGATGAATGGAATGCCAAGAGCCTCTGCATAGCACTTAGCGAAGCTGACACCTACAAGGAGAGAGCCAAGAAGCCCTGGACGCGATGTGACGGCAACAGCATCCAGCTCCCTGTTCGTTATACCAGCCTGTCTGAGGGCGGCTTCAACAACCTGCTGTATCCACTCAGTATGCAGGCGGGATGCAAGCTCCGGCACCACCCCCTGATAGGGTTTATGAAGCTCTATCTGGGTAGCGATGACATTTGAAAGGATATCATGGCCATCACGCACGACGGCCGCACTGCACTCATCGCAGCTTGTTTCAATTCCTAGTACAATCATAGATTTTCCGGATCGATTATCGTAAGTCCGCAGATTGAATTCTCAAGAATGACCTCTGCATCACCTGGAGGTGTAAGTTCGAAGATATACCTGTAGACATCCTTCGACCATGGCACCCCTATCTGGACGCCCTTCTGCTTTGATCTTTCAGTGATTTCCTGAAGAATAGACAGCCCCAGGCCGCTGAGATCGGCTCCGAGCGAATCAAATCTGATCTCTTCCATATTGCCTTCTGCCTCCGTACGCTGATGCTAAGATAATACCACTCCACCCCCAAGTCAATGGCAGTATCCTCGCACCTGTGTGTAGATTATCATAAAAACAATTCTTGCGCACGTATTAACCAAGATGCACATCATCAATGCATGAAACGAATGTACCATCAGTATGATGGACATAGAGGACCTTCAGCCGGCAAGAAAATACATGGAACAAGGCGACGGGGCAAAAGGAGACTGGAAGAAGCTTGCAGCAGCGCTATTCCTCTCAGCTCTGATCATTGCATCAATGGCACTGATCGGGATCAGGATATTCATTTCAACCGGAATAAGGGCAAAATCATATGATGAGATCATTGCTGAGATAAGCATCGCAGATGGTAGACGCTGGCTTGCTGATAATGATAACAGAGAGGTCCTGGAAGATTGTTTCAATATAAAAGCAAATGGAGAAGCGAAAACAGAATCAAATGGCAAGGATGGTATCAGACTGACTGTCTACTCATCATCATACCCAAGGTACCTGTCATTCAGTTACAGCGATGGATTCCTTACAGCCTACCATGCTAGAAAGCCCATTCTCCTCTCCTTCTCTGATGATATGCAGGCATTTGCAATAAAGATAAATGATGAGATGATCATCTTCGAGAGCAGTTACTAGCACTACTTTTGTTGACAAGTACAGAATCTACCCTGTTACTCTGCGCTTTTTATAGGTTTTTCAGAAAAACTACTCTGCGCTTTTTCCATAATTTTAAAATAATTTACTTTGCGTTTTTTATGTATTATGATAATAATCACTTATGGGACAAGAATTTTATAGAAAGGCTTATGACAAACTACGGCATTGGAAAGATTCATCTAATGGGCATTCGGCACTTCTTATTGAAGGGGCAAGACGCGTAGGAAAAACAACACTCGCTATAAAATTCGGCAAAGAGAATTACGATTCATATATTGCAATCGACTTCGCAAATGCCCCAAAAACAGTTCTTGATAATTTCCGGGATAATCTTAATGACCTCGATACATTTTTCCAGATTCTTTCTCTTGAATACAATACACATTTATTCAAACGAAGATCTCTTATCATTTTTGATGAAATACAGAAATTCCCAAGAGCCAGAGAAGCAATAAAGTATCTTGTAGCAGACGGAAGATATGACTACATTGAGACAGGCTCATTGATATCAATAAAAGAGAATGTCAAAGACATTGTGATTCCTTCAGAAGAAGATCGGATCAGTATGTATCCACTGGACTTCGAGGAATTCCTTCTTGCTGAAGGAGAGGAAATCCTTCTTGAGTATATCAGAGAATGCTACAGAGATAGGAAGCCTCTCGAAAATGCTTTTCATAAAAAAGCATCAAGATGCTTAAGAGAATACATGCTCGTGGGAGGAATGCCTCAGAGTGTTGCTGCTTATATATCAGGAAACAAGGATTTCTATGCCGCTGATATTGAAAAGCGCCGGATACTATCGCTCTATCGCGATGATATAAGAAAAGCAGCAGCAAGATACAACTCCCGCGTCTCAAGATTATTTGAGAATATACCGGGATTTCTCTCAACCCATGAGAAGCGTGTTATGCTTGGCAAACTTGGGAACAGCAGCAGTTATGATGAACCCCTATTCTGGCTAGGAGACTCAATGATCTGCAATATATGCTATAGATGCAATGATCCGAATGCAGGTTTTGCATTGAATGAAGATGAAACATTCATAAAGTGCTACATGGGAGATACAGGTTTGCTAGTCAGCCATGCATTCAGTGAAAACGAAATATCAAGCACAGAACTATACAAGGAAATAATGAATGGCAGACTTTCTCTGAACGAGGGCATGCTCCATGAGAACCTCATAGCGCAGATGCTGACAGCTAAGGGGAAATCCTTATATTTCTATACTCATTATTCAGCTGAAAAGCATCGCAATGATATTGAAATCGATTTCCTTATATCCTCTGAAAGCAAAACGAATATGAAGGTCTATCCTATCGAGGTCAAATCATCTATGAATTTCACAACTGTATCATATGATGCATTCAAAGCCAGATTCGGCAAAAGAATAGCTGAGTCATATGTGATATCACCAAAACCATTCAGCATAACAGAAAAAGGATACAACATACCTTCATATATGGTATTCTGCTTGTCCTGATATTCCATGATTCTAAAACACCAAGGAAACGTTCTGAAAGCATTCACAGGCTGAATGCATTATAACCTTAAAAGCGGGAGTGTAATTCGTTTTGTGGACATTCCCTCTTAGCTAGTTGGAAAAAGGGAAATAATCTGTAGCTGAGGCAGCAGACTGCCACCTTTTACCAGCTATCAGAAGTCTAGAATCATACAAAGGCGCT
>CALXKS010000046.1 GCA_944389015.1 uncultured Spirochaetaceae bacterium | reverse complement strand
GCAGGTTCCTCTCACAGAGCGCGATGAGGAACTGATCCAGAAGAAAGAGAAGGGAACTCTCTAGGAGGATTGCGTAATGAAGGAAATACAGGATTTCAGCTCAATCAGAATCAAGCTGGCTTCGCCTGAGCAGATACTTGCATGGTCGTATGGTGAGGTGAAGAAGCCTGAGACTATCAATTACCGTTCGCTCCGCCCGGAGAGGGATGGCCTTTTCTGCGAGCGTATCTTCGGAACGACAAAGGCATGGGAGTGCTGGTGCGGAAAGTTCAAGTCAAACCGCTATAAGGGTGTTGTCTGTGATCGCTGCGGAGTAGAGGTAACAGATACAAAGGTCCGCCGAGAGCGTATTGGCCACATCACTCTTGCGGCTCCTGTCGCTCATATCTGGTTCTATCGCTCGACACCTTCCATCATGAGCTATCTTCTTGACATCAAGAGATCTGAGCTGATGGAGATACTTTCCTATGAGAAGTATGTTGTCACCGATCCTGGACAGGAGACGGAGCTCAGGAAGTATCAGGTGCTCGATGAGGATGAGTATCAGAGCGCTCTTGATAAGTATGGCGATACATTCAAGGCAGGGATGGGCGCAGAGGCCATCTATGATCTTCTGAGGACGATTGATCTTGAAGCTCTTTCCGAAGAGCTCAGGGAGCAGCTTTCGCAGAAGGAAGGTGCCAAGAACAAGATCGACAACAAGCTTCTCAACAGAATCAAGTTCTGCGAGTACTTCCGCACATCAGGAAACAGGCCTGAGTGGATGATCCTCAAGGTCATTCCTGTCATCCCGCCAGATCTGAGACCTATGGTCCAGCTCGATGGCGGAAGATTCGCCACGACCGACCTCAATGAGCTTTACAGAAGGGTCATCAACCGCAATAACCGCCTTGACCGTCTTATCAAGATCCAGGCTCCTGATATCATCATCCGCAACGAAAAGAGGATGCTCCAGGAAGCGGTTGATTCGCTCTTCGATAATTCAAAGACCGCGAACCCGACAAAGGGAAGCAGCAAGAGGGATCTCAAGTCGCTCTCCGATGTCCTCAAGGGAAAGCAGGGAAGATTCAGGCAGAATCTTCTCGGTAAGCGTGTAGACTACTCCGGCCGTTCCGTTATCGTTGTCGGACCGGAACTGAGGATGCACCAGTGCGGTGTTCCTTCGAAGATGGCGCTTGAGCTTTTCAAGCCATTCATCATGCGCCGCTTGGTACAGAAGGAGATCGCCCAGAACATAAAGAAGGCAAAGATGCTTGTCGAGCAGGAGGCTCCGGAGGTATGGGGAGTTCTTGACGAGGTTGTCAAGGAGCATCCTGTCATGCTCAACAGAGCTCCTACGCTCCATCGTCTCGGTATCCAGGCTTTTGAGCCGGTGCTTGTCGAAGGCAAGGCCCTTAAGCTCCATCCGCTTGTATGCCATGCATTCAATGCGGACTTCGATGGAGACCAGATGGCTATCCATGTGCCTCTCACACAGGCTGCTCAGCTTGAGTGCTGGACGCTCATGCTTTCCACAACGAACCTGCTTGACCCTGCAAACGGAAAGCCTATCGCATTCCCGTCGCAGGACATGGTTCTCGGTATCTTCTACCTGACAAAGGAGAGAACCGATCTTGATCCAGAGCGCCATGTGAAGAGATTCGAGAGCATCGCAGAGATCGAGGTCGCTATCGATTCAGGTGCAGTCAGCTACAATGAGGGTGTTTACTATCGCCTGAAGAAAGGTCTTGAGATCGTAGAGGCCGATGGAACAAGGCATGTAGCAGATGGAAAGGGCTGGGTATGGACAACTCCGGGACGCATCATCTTCAACAGTGCTATTCCTGTAGGTCTTCCTTATCAGAACTACTGCCTCGGCGATAAGCAGCTCAGAAAGCTTATCGGAGAGACAATCCATAGCAATAAGCCATCGGTTGCAGTCGAGCTTCTTGATTCGGTCAAGGATCTTGGATTCAAGTACGCAACAATCTTCGGCGCAACGATCGGTCTTTCCGACATGGTCGTTCCTGAGAAGAAGAAGGAGCTTATCGAGGAGGCTAATGAAAGGCAGTCTGTTGTCTTCAGGCAGTTCCATGATGGCCAAATCACCCAGGAAGAGAGATACAACCGTGTCATCGAAGTCTGGACTGAGACAAATGAGGAGCTTACCGATCTCCTCATGGATGAGCTCAAGAAGAGCCAGCATGGCTTCAATCCGCTCTATCTCATGGTCGACTCAGGCGCCAGAGGGTCGAAGAACCAGATCAGACAGCTTGGTGGCATGCGTGGTCTTATGGCTAAGCCGAATGGAAAGATCATTGAGCTTCCTATCAAGTCCAACTTCAAGGAAGGCCTTTCGATCATGGAGTTCTTCATCTCATCCAACGGTGCCAGAAAGGGTCTTACGGATACAGCTCTCAAGACGGCAAAGGCAGGATACCTCACACGTAAGCTTGTCGATGTCGCACAGGATGTCGTCGTATCTGAAGAGGACTGCCATACAATCAATGGAATCTGGACGACAGCTGTCAAGGATGGCGACACAGTCGTTGAATCTCTTGCTTCAAGAATCGCTGGCTCATGTCCTGTAGAGGATGTTCTCCATCCATTCCTCAAGGATGAGAACGGCAAGCCAGTCGTGCTTGCTGTTGCCAATGAGGAGATTTCCGATGAGACAGCACAGGAGATTGAGAATGCAGGTGTTGAGCGTGTTCTTCTCCGTACTGTTCTCACCTGTGAGGCTGAGCATGGCGTATGCCGCAAGTGCTATGGCCGCAATCTCGCTACCAACCGCTCTGTCGAGATCGGAGAGGCAGTCGGCATCATCGCAGCACAGTCGATCGGCCAGCCTGGCACGCAGCTTACGATGCGTACATTCCATGTCGGAGGTACAGCATCTACATCAACCAAGGAGAACAGGCTTTCCTTCTCATATCCTGTCATTGTCCGTGGCCTGAAAGGCATGGTCATCACTGACAGCAATGGAAACAGGCTCTTCCCGAGGAAGGGGCACATCACAGTATCCAAGGTCTTCAAGGAGATCACAGGGCTTTATGATGAGCTTCTTGTCCAGTCCGGCGATGCTGTTGCAAAGGGCTATCCTGTCTACAGGAAGAATGGAGAGGATGTTGCTGCAGAGGAGAATGGAAGACTCTATTCAGATGGAGAGCGCACATTCATCGTAGCATCTCCTGTCGAGTATCCAGTTCCTGCAGGCTCTGAGCTCTATGTCTCAGAAGGCCAGGTCGTCGCAGCTGATGAAGCGCTTATAACATTCGATCCATTCTCCGAGCCTATCATTGCAGAGTCCGCAGGTGTGGTTGAGGAGATGAATGACTTCGTTGAGGATAAGTCCTATAGGAAGATCTACAACGAGGCAGGGGATACGGATATGATCGTTGTCCCATCTGCCCAGCTCGGCGGTTTCCGCCCTGCGATCCTTGTCCGCACTGACTCAGGCGAGCTCAACAGCTATCAGATCCCGGGTGGAGCATATATGGTCGTCAAGGAGAGAGGAGAGAGGATTGAGACTGGTGATATCCTCGCAAAGGTCTCCAAGGACAGCACCACAACCAAGGATATCGCAGGTGGTCTTCCGCAGGTTGACTCGCTCTTCGAAGCACGCCATGGAAAGATCTCATCTTCCAATAAGGTCAATCCGATCATCCTTGCCCGCGTGACAGGAAGGGTTACAAGCGTGCAGGCATCATCCGCCTCGAACAGCGGCTCGATGATTGTCACGATTACAGATGCCTTCGGGAAGGCACATCCGCATAAGGTATATACCAAGGATGCTCTTCTCCTTGTCCGCGAGGGCGATGAGGTCAAGGCAGGTGAGCCACTCTGTGATGAGCCTGTCACCTCGAGAGAGGTCCTGGATGTCCTCGGAGAGAATGCTGTTCTCTCGTTCCTTGTTGAGGAAATCCAGAAGGTCTACAGAATGCAGGGTGTTGAGATCAACGAAAAGCACCTGGGAATCATCATCCGCCAGATGCTGAGAAAGGTTGAGATACTCCGTGCCGGAGACACAGACTTCATCAAATCCCAGAAGGTTGATAAGCACCTCTTCGACAGAGTCAATGAGGAAGCAAAGAAGGAAGGCAAGACGCCTGCTATAGCACGTCCTGTCCTGCAGGGTGTCTCAGAGGCAGCTCTCTCCGTGGATTCCTTCATCTCCGCAGCTTCATTCCTCTCAACGACCAAGGTGTTGACAGAGGCCGCTATAGCTGGTAAAAAAGATAAGCTCAGAGGACTCAAGGAGAACGTCATCATCGGTCACCTCATTCCTGCTGGAACTGGCATGAAGAGATACCGCAGCGTGCATCTTGAGGAGGATGAGAAGCTTCTCGAGCTTCAGAAGGAAGTGGATAAGGCAAGACGCGAAAGAAAGCTTGCTGAACCGCAGGAAGATCTGGATATCGAGGATCTCGGTGATATGAAGACAGTGGGAGCTGCTGTGGAAGCAGAGGATGCCCAGATTGATGAGTAAGTGCCTGTTGGCACTTCTCATCGGGGTTCTCTCACAGCGCTCATGCTGACCCTGTCTTTGATATAGACGTGCTGCCTGTGCAGCATAGATTCCCCGGTGTGAGACGGGCGGATCAAAATTCAAGGAGCGTATCGTAAGATGCCTACTATTAATCAGCTGATCAGAAAGGGCAGAAAGAGCTCAAAGGCAAAGACAAAGTCGCCAGCTCTTCAGGGATGCCCTCAGAAGAGAGGAGTATGCACAAGGGTAATGACAGTTACTCCTAAGAAGCCTAACTCCGCTCTCAGAAAGGTTGCTCGTGTGCGCCTTTCAAACGGAATCGAAGTAACCGCATACATTCCTGGTATCGGGCACAATCTTCAGGAGCACTCTGTTGTTCTCATCAGAGGCGGAAGGGTCAAGGACCTTCCTGGTGTAAGATATCACATCATCCGCGGAACCAAGGATACTCTCGGCGTTGCCGATAGGAAGAGGTCCCGCTCGAAGTACGGCGCAAAGAAGCCAAAGGCCTGATAGGGAGGCGAGGTTATGTCAAGAGATAGAAAGGCCCCCAAGAGGGCGGTTTCACCGGATGCCATCTACCACAGCACGGTTGTTGAGAAGTTCATCTGCCGCATGATGGTTGACGGGAAGAAGAGCATTTCCACACGTATCCTCTATACTGCGATGAACACTCTTGCAGAGAAGAGCGGTGAGAATGCTATCGATGTATTCACAAAGGCTGTCGACAATGTAAAGCCTATGGTTGAGGTAAAATCAAGGCGTGTCGGCGGTGCTACATATCAGGTTCCTGTAGAGATCAGGGAGGAGAGAAGGGAAGCTCTCGCAATGCGCTGGATCATCAACGCAGCCCGTGCCAGAAACGGCAAGAGCATGAGCGATAAGCTTGCTGATGAGCTCTTTGATGCATACAACTCAACAGGTGCTGCATTCAAGAAGAAGGAAGATACTCACAGAATGGCAGATGCAAACAAGGCATTCAGCCACTTCCGCTGGTAGTCTTTGCTTCAATGACAGAAGGACTGCAATGGAGAGATCCGGAGCGGTCCTTTTTTCATTTCCATGTGGTATAATCCTCTCATGCTGCCTGATTATGATGATTACTATTCGCTCACAGCCTATGCAGGAAGGTTCGTCAGAGAGCCTATGCGCCAGATTGAGTACTGGCTTTCGCAGCGTTCTACCGTTGCTGCGATAACAGCATGGGAGAAGAGAAACGGGAATGAGAGCTTCAGGGATTCTGCGGTTGAATACCTTTATGGAAAGGCCGATAGAGATGAGATAATAACAGTCCCTGACTTCATAGCTCTCACTTCCTGCCAGGGACTTGCAATGGATGGAGGCGACGTCATTGCTGATATAGATCTTTACAATGACTTCGTTGCCTATCTGACTGTAAAAGGCATCAATGTGTAGAGAGGGCTTCCCTTATCGCCTTTGAAAGCTGATCAGGGCAGGATGTGCTTCTCATCCCGCATGTGTTTCCTTCAAGGATTTCTGCAACATGCTCTGCATTCATCCCCTCGCATAGCTTTCCTATTCCCTTAAGGTTTCCATTGCATCCACCTGTGAAAACAAGGTTATGGATGCACCCTGCATCATCGATATCGAAATCGATTGCCCTTGAGCATGTGCCATGTGTCTTATATGTTCTATGTATCATGATGATCTCCTGTGGTAAGATACAGAAAGATGGCAATGAAGGCAATACTTGTCCCATACGATGAAAGCTTTGACAATGGTATAATTAAGCTGATGGACAGAACGATCAGGACTGTCTGCTGCAATGATTATACCGACGATGAGATTGAGAAGTGGTCTCCTGCAGGCAGGGAACAGAGACTGCTTGAAAAGCTGGAGTCATCATATGCAATCCTTGCGCTCATCGCTGGAGCACTTGCCGGTTTTGGGAACACAGAAGGCTCTGAGATCGACTGCCTCTATGTCTCTGATGAACATCAGAAGGAAGGTATTGGCTCTATGATCCTCCAGGATCTTGAGGATAAGGCCTTCAGCTATGGAAATACCATACATGTGTATTCCTCAATCACTGCAGAGGGATTCTTTCTCTGCCATGGATACAGACGGATCAGAGAGAACATCGTGGAAAGAGATGGAGTACTCATACATAACTGGTATATGGAGAAGAGAAAGGACTGCGGATTACCACAGTCCTAGATGGAATGAACGCAATCAGATAAGACTATCTGCAGCTTCCTTCAGCTCTGCTTCTGCAGTTTCATCAGGAGCTTCATTCGCGATGACAGGGGAGTGGGTGAGCACTGCGCCATCTTCATTGCACCTTTCCTCCCAGTTCCTCATCCATTCTCCATCACCCCATCCGTATGAACCGAAAAGGATTATCTTCTTTCCTTTGAGATTGCCTTCGATAGATGCGAACATCGGTTCAAAGACATCTTCTTCAAGTACTTCCTGTCCCATTGCAGGACATCCGAATGCGAAAGCATCGTAGCTATCGAGATCTGCCGGTCCGAATGATGACGGGTCGATGACACTTACATCCGCTTTTCCCTGAAGCTCATTTCTGATGATGTCAGCCATGGCTTCGGTATTGCCTGTTCCTGAATAGAATACAAGCGCGATTTTCATTTATCTCCTCCTCAGACTGCAACGCACAGTCTTGAAATTGGTGTTCCGTTTCTATAGCGGCTCATGTAGATTTCCCTGCATTTCCTGTAGCATTCGAAAATTTCCGAAGCACGCTCTGCAGAGCTATAGACCTTCCATAGACCCGAGATGATATGGTTTCTTCCCTTATTGGCTATAAAGCCTTCGACATCCTCTGCAGGGTATCCAAGGAAAAGACCGACCTAATGAGGGCAGTTCTCTGCCTGGAATCTCTGCTGAAGGCGGGAAAGCAATGAACTGATGGAGGATCCATCGTATCCGAAATTCCTGAGTATGCGCTCCGCTTTTTCGTTTCTAATTGTCTTCAGAAGTTCTTTCTCCCGATAGACAAGAAGAAGCCTGGTCCCGTTCTTGGCTGTGATTGACATGAATGAAAGCCCCTTTGCCTGCAGTTCCTTTCCTGGAAGCTGCTCTTTTGCATCGAGATTCGCAAGACTGATCAGCGACGCGCATTTGATACCCGCAAGAGTAGGAGCCGAGTGTACGACGAGAAGATCAGATAGTGTCATGCATCCTCCTGTTAGCTATTGCTAACTCAGTTGGCCATCAAATAGGCCGGGCGGAGAGAAGGACCGAAGTGCCCGGCCTGATGATTCTGGAAAGAGTATATCATATTTGGTTAGCCTTTGCTAACTAGTTTGTGTTGACTTGTGCTGATTTTTTCAATATTATTTCTGACGAAAATTAAATATTTGTCAGAAAAATAAGAGGCAGATCATATGTTCAGTACTCTCGTTCAGATGTTCGATGATAGAGTAGCCAGTGCTCCGGATGCACCTTGTCAGATGGGAAAGGACAAGAAGGGCGCATTCATTCCCGTTACATTCTCAAAGCTTCAGGAAAGATCCAGAGCACTTGCGCTTGCGCTCTCTGAACTTGGTGTGAAGAGGGGAGATGCTGTCGGTCTTCTCAGCGATAACCGGCCGGAATGGCTTGCATCGGATCTCGCAGTTCTCTCGCTTGGAGCTGCTGATGTTCCCAGAGGCCGTGATGCGATGCCGTATGAGATCGAGCATATTCTGAAGGTTACCAAAGCATCGGTGGTCTTTGTTGAGAATGATGAGCTCATGAGTAAGCTCAGTCTTATCAGAACGAAGCTCGAGTCACTGAAGACAGTCATTCTCTTTGATGGAGTGCGTGAGATAGCGGATGCCGCTACGATACATTACAGCGATCTCCTCAGACGTGGTATCGAGCTTCTTTCTGCCAAAGGCGGAAAGGAGCGTATCGAGAAGGAGATAGCTCTCGGGAAAGAGGATGATACGGCGACTATCATATTCACCTCAGGGACAACAGGACTGCCGAAAGGGGTGATGCTTTCACATCGCAATATGCTCTACCAGCTTGGTGAGATCGATAAGATCGTTGATTTCCAGAAGGGTTGGAAGTGGCTTTCGGTTCTTCCTGTATGGCATGCCTTCGAACGTATAGTCCAGTATGTATCGCTTTATGAGCATAGCATATTGGCATATTCAAAACCCATCGGGAAGATAATGCTTACGGATATCCAGCGCATCAATCCGGAGCTTCTCTGCTCTGTTCCGAGAATCTGGGAGACTGTGAAAGCTGGAGTATACCAGACACTGAAGGCCAAGAAACCTGCTGAGCAGAAGATATTCAGCTTCTTCCTTTCAGCTGCAAAGCGCTACAGACACTATGAGAATCTCGTCCTGGGGCTGGAGCCGAAGTTCAGGAAGAGTCTGGGCGTCTTTGACAAGATCCGCGGATTCATTCCATATATCGTGCTGAAGGGAATCTATTCAATCGGAGACAAAGCTGCGTTCTCCCAGATCAAGAGCAAGTTCGGAACATCGTTTGTCGCAGGTATTTCAGGAGGCGGAGCGATGAGCAAGGATGTCGAGGAGTTCTTCTCTGCTATCGGCATAAAGCTCCTCAATGGCTATGGCATGACCGAGACTGCACCTGTGGTCGGCGTGGCGGAGTATCCCCATTCAAAGCATGGATTCATGCATACCTTCGCAGGGACAGAGCTCAAGGTCCTGGATACTGAGACGAGGGAGGTTCTTCCTCCGGGGGAGAAGGGCGAGCTTCTGATAAGAGGCCCACAGGTAATGAAGGGCTATTTCAATGATGAGGAGCGCACCCGCCAGATCATCGACAGGGATGGTTTCATCCATACCGGGGATCTTGCGGTGCTTGATATCGATGGCGATTTCTCAATAGTCGGAAGAGTAAAGGATACGATTGTGCTCTCTGGTGGTGAGAATATCGAGCCGGTACCGATTGAGAATGCCATGAAGGAGAGCGAGTATATCGATACTGCTGTGGTTATCGGACAGGATGAGAAGTACCTTGGTGCCTTGATTGTCATAAACGAGAAGAATGTTGAGAGATATCTCAAGGAGAATCATGTTCCATATATCAATAGGGATATGCTGGCGGAAATGGATGAAGTCCGCAGGCTGATCAATTCGGAGATCTCGAGATATGTCTCTTCTGAGGCAGGGTTCAAGCCATATGAGCAGGTTTCGCGCTTTGCTATTCTCGACAAGCCTTTCGTCGTTGGCCGTGAGCTTTCCGCTAAGCAGGAGGTCAAGCGCGCAGAGGTGATGAAGCTTTACAGAAAAGAGATTGAGACAATATTCGGCTGAGTGCTATCATCCGGACATGAAGGTTCTAGTTGGAATGTCCGGAGGCATAGATTCCTCCGTTGCTGCATATCTTCTGAAGAGTGCCGGATATGAGGTGGAGGGAATCACCATGCTCATATGGAAGAAGGATTCCCCATACCCGGCCCCCATTGCAGGGAACAGCTGCTACTGCCCTGATAAGACAAAGGATCTTGAAGCGGTGGAGCGGGCTGCATCGATCATCGGCATAAAGCATCATGTCGTAGACTGTTCCGATATATTCCAGGAAGCCGTTCTGGATGCTTTCCGCTCAGGATATCTTGACGGTACGACACCCAATCCATGCATACAGTGCAACAGCATAGTGAAGTTCGGTGCGATGGTTGAGTATGCAAGAACGATAACCGACTTCGATCTCTTCGCCACAGGCCACTATGCCAGAGTCATCAATGATGGAGGGCGGAGCATGCTCCTGAAGGCAAGGGACCTGAAGAAGGATCAGTCATATTTTCTTTCACGGCTTTCCCAGAAGCAGCTTTCTTCCGTGATCTTCCCGCTTGGCGATTATACAAAGGAAGAGGTCAGGAGAATCGATGTGGAGATGGATTTCCATGAGGATGGAATGGCTGAAAGCCAGGATTTCTATGGAGGTGATTACTCCGCTCTCCTCTCTGTGCAGGATAGGAAAGGGGATATCATGTTCCCCGATGGGAAGATCGTCGGGCATCATAGCGGTTACTGGCACTATACAATCGGGCAGCGCAAGGGGCTTGGTGTCGCATACACAGAACCTCTTTATGTTATAGACATAGATCCTGAAAGGAATGCCGTGATAGTAGGAACCGAGGCTATGACGCATATCGATAGGCTCAGCGCAGTCAGCCCAGTCTTCGTCAGCGATGATCATTTTGATGATGGCAAGGTGTATCAGGTGAAGATCCGCAGTACAGCTGCTGGCGCTGATTCATACGTCCATAGCACACCGGATGGGTTTTCAGTGGAATTCCTTTCCTATGTGAAGGGTGCGGCTCCGGGGCAGAGCGCAGTTGTCTATGATGGCGACAGAGTCATTGCTTCAGGATTCATCTCTTAGTTGATGAAGATGGCAAAACCCCATATCTGATGATATCATTGTGCAAAAGGAGATTTACCATGAGAGTTATCATCGAACCTGATTATGATCGTCTTTCGCAGTGGGCTGCAAACTATATTGCAAAGCGGATGAAGGAGCATGAGAGAAGGGGAGAGAACAGGCCGTTCGTCCTCGGCCTTCCCACCGGTTCATCTCCAATAGGAACATACAGGGAGCTCGTAAAGCTGTGCAGGTCAGGTTACCTCTCATTCAGGAATGTGGTGACATTCAATATGGATGAGTATGAAGGACTTCCCCAGGATCATGAGCAGAGCTACTGGACTTTCATGCATAAGCATCTTTTCGATTTCATCGATATCCCAAGAGAGAATATAAACATCCTCAATGGCATGGCTGAGGATACAGAGGCGGAGTGCCAGAGGTATGAGGAGAAGATAAGGTCATATGGAGGCATAGATCTTTTCCTGGGGGGAATCGGGGCAGATGGGCATATCGCTTTCAATGAGCCGTTCAGCTCTCTGACTTCTAGAACAAGGGAGAAGACGCTTACATTCGATACGAAGCTCATGAACTCACGCTTCTTCGGCGGTAATATCTCGGCAGTTCCTTCAAAGGCTCTTACCGTAGGTGTAGGCACTGTGATGGATGCCAAAGAGGTCATGATCCTTGTCAACGGGCATAACAAGGCCCGGGCACTCAGGCATACTGTGGAGGGAGGGGTGTCCCAGAGCTGGACATGCTCTGCGCTCCAGATGCACAAGAAGGCTATAATCGTATGCGATGAGGATGCCTGCGCAGAGCTCAAGGTCGGCACGTATCGCTTTTTCAAGGACATAGAGCAGGCCCATCTTGATCCGAATACGCTGTGAGATCAGCTTTCGGCAAATGATCAATCAGCATGTTCTGCCCGCATTGCAATGATGCGGGCATCTCTCTGCATGATTATCAGCTATATGTTTTTCTTCATTCTTTTCCAGGCTGGCTCCGGAAGAGGAGAGTCTGGCGATCCAGTCTGCAGGAAGACAGATGTATGATATTGTGTTTTGCAGCTGATAATGTTTATGCAAAATAATCAATAAAAATACAGAAAGTTTGCATTTATACTGTTATTAGCTATTCACACAGCTATGGATGATTAAGTATCATTACTGCATCCTGGGGAATTTAATTCATCTATTGCTACTGTAGATAATGAATTACCAGTATAAGGAGGAGAAATGAGGAAAACTTTGCTCTTTTTAGCCGTGGCTCTTATTGCTTCTGCCATGGTGTTCGCAGGCGGATCCAGTGAGTCTGATTCTACTGTTGTGAAGATCGGAGTATTTGAACCGGCTTCCGGCGATAACGGAGCTGGTGGAAAGCAGGAGACGCTTGGTATCCAGTATGCAAACTCTCTTACACCGACGGTTATGATCGGGGATACGGAGTATTCCGTTGAGCTTGTCATTGCAGATAATGAGAGCTCAAATGACAGAGCTGCCTCAGCTGCCGCAACCCTTGTCAACGCAGGAGCATCTGTTGTCCTTGGTTCCTATGGTTCAGGTGTTTCGATTGCAGGAAGCGATACTTTCCGTGTTGCAGGTGTTCCGGCAATCGGCATCACATGCACCAATCCGCAGGTAACAGAGGGCAATACACATTACTTCCGCATCTGCTATCTCGATCCGTTCCAGGGAACAGTTCTTGCGAACTATGCATACAATGAGCTTGGCGCAAGGAAGGTATACTGCCTTGCAAAGCTTGGCGATGACTACTCCGGCGGCCTTGTGAATTACTTCGTTGAGCAGTTCACAGCACTCGGTGGAGAGGTGGTCTCAGAGACATTCCCTGATGGAAACAGCGATTTCACTTCCTATATTGCCAATGCCAAGAACGGCGGCTGTGAGGTATTCTTCTCGCCTGTATCCACAGAGGCTGCACAGCTTATCATAAACCAGGCAGACAGCCAGGGACTCGGAATGCCTATCCTCGCAGGCGATACATGGGATTCCAATGTCATTCTCCAGGCAGCGCTTGGCAAGGATGTTGATATCACAGTGACGACATTCTATCCGGAAGGTGCAGATCCGGAGTTCGATGCAGCATTCAAAGAGTGGGTGAATGCCGATTCGACACGTCTTGCAAACAATGGCGGTGATGATACGATCAGTGCTGTCACAGCCATGGGCTATGATGCATATTACTTTGCTCTCCAGGCTATCCAGAATGCAGGAAGCACAGATCCTGCTGATATCATGGAAGCTCTGTGGACAACGGAGATCGATGGCGTTACAGGCCACATTGCACTTGAGCAGGTCAATGGAGATGCGATCCGCAATACTGTATATGTAAAGCATGCGAATACCACTACAGGTGGATGGGATGCTCTTCCTGCGGTAGTCGTTGACTGACCTTCAGCTATGCGGCAGGGTTCCCTGCCGCACTATCCAATCTCTCAGAGGAGGTAAACCGCGTGGCGGATTTCTTCCAGCAGAATCTTTCATATTTCCTGTCGGGTATCTCGGTAGGAGGGCAGTATGCCCTTATAGCAATAGGCTATACAATGGTCTACGGAATACTCCGTCTGATAAACTTCGCCCATGGCGATGTCTTCATGTGCGCAGGTCTGATGATGGTATATTTCTCATCGGCACTGCCGTTTACGCTGTCAATTCCCGCAGTTCTTGTCCTTACGCTGCTTCTGGGATTCATTATCGAGAGGGTTGCGTACAAGCCTCTGAGAAGTGCTCCCAGGATGTCCGTGATGATAAGCGCTATCGGTGTATCATATCTTCTGCAGAATGCCGCTCTGTACTTCACAGGCGGGCTTGCGAAAGTCTATCCGGAGATCCCGGTTCTCTCAAAATCAATCCAGATCGCAGGAGCAACCACAAGGGTGGTGACGATTATAACACCATTCCTGACAATCATACTTGTCGTGCTTCTCTCTCTGCTGATAAAGCATACGAAGATGGGGATGGCCATGAGAGCTGTTTCCCGTGATTTCGAGACGAGCCAGCTCATGGGCATAAAGATAAACAAAGTCATATCAATGACATTCATGCTTGGTTCGCTTCTGGCTGCTGTTGCATCATTCCTTTATTTCACCAACTATGCATCGGTTACTCCGACAAGCGGATCGATGCCAGGCCTGAAGGCATTCGTCGCAGCTGTATTCGGAGGAATCGGATCGATTCCGGGAGCAGTGATCGGTGCTTTCATCATAGGAATATGCGAGAACATCATCAAAGGCGGAGCCTCTATATTCGGCATTCCAGGATCAGGGTGGACCACGTTCTCCGATGCATTCACATTCGCGTTCCTCATTGTTGTTCTCATTGTGCGTCCTACCGGGCTTTTCGGCGAGAAGTCCGTGGATAAGGTCTGAGGAGGGTATATGGACAGGGAAAAGAGAAATCATCTGATAAGATTGTTCGTGGCCATTGCCGCTGTGTATATCTTCATAACAATACTTGAATTCACGCTCAGACCGACAAGCATTGTGTTCACAGTGCTGAGAAAAGGGGCGATATATTCACTTGTTGCAGTGTCGATGAATCTCCTGAATGGATTCACTGGCCTGTTCTCCCTTGGCCAGGCTGGTTTCATGCTGCTTGGTGCCTATACTTATGCAATCCTCACGATGCCTCTGTCGGTAAAGCAGTCGGAGAGGGTCTACAAGTACTATGATTGCATAGTCCAGTTTGATACAGGAGTGTTCATCGGCTTGATTGCCGCTGGTCTTGTTGCAGCTTTCTTCGCATTCCTCATAGGACTTCCGGTTCTGCGTCTCAAATCCGACTACCTTGCTATCGCGACGCTTGGATTCGCGGAGATCATACGCGCTATATTCCAGTGGGATGTCCTTGGGCCTCTTACAAATGGAGCGAATCTGCTGAGGGAGTTCAAGGATCTTTCAAGGATCACGATACCTTTTACGGATATCCCGTTTCCGCCGACGCTCTTTGTATTCATCGTGGTCGGCATATCGATTCTCCTGATAGTCCTTCTCATAAATTCATCATATGGCAGGGCTTTCAAGGCAATAAGGGATGATGAGACTGCGGCAGAGGCCATGGGGATAAATCTTTTCAGGCACAAGGAGCTCTCATTCGTCATTTCCTCATTCTTCGCAGGGATCTCAGGGGCTCTTCTGGCAATGTTCCAGTACACTGTCCAGGCTCAGCAGTTCAGGACGGTGCTGACATATGAGATTCTTCTCATAGTTGTAATCGGAGGAATCGGGTCGATCTCCGGATCGTGCATTGCATCCTTCCTTTATATTGCCCTGTCTGAGTGGTGGCTCAGGGGACTGGATATGGGAACATTCCTTGGCATTGAGGCTCCGGATCTCTTCCGTTCCGGTTTCCGCCGTCTTGTGTTCTCTGTGATCATCATGGTTATTGTCCTTTTCTTCTCGAGGGGCATCATGGGCGATAAAGAGCTTTCATACGAGCGGTTCAGGAATGGAATAAGGAGACTTGTTCCTGGAAGGAGGGCAAGATGAGTCTTTTGGAACTTGAGCATGTGACGATGCAGTTCGGAGGAGTCGTTGCGGTCAATGACCTTTCCCTCCATGTCGATCAGGGCGAGATAATAGCTCTCATCGGGCCAAATGGTGCTGGAAAGACCACGGCTTTCAACTGCATAACAGGTGTCTATGAGCCTACTAATGGAAGAATCTCCTTCGATGGGAAGACAATCATCGTCAACCATCCGTCTGGCAAGATGAAGAGGATGTATGCGGGAAGCGAGAGCGAGATGTTCATAGGAGAGAAGACCATAGATCCGACTCCCGATGAGATAACAAAGCTCGGAATAGCCCGTACATTCCAGAATATCAGGCTCTTCAGGAGCATGGATGTATTCGACAATGTCCTTACCGCCATGCACCTCAGGGCAAAGGCCAATGTCTTTTCCGCAACGCTCAGGATAAGCTATAAGGAAGAGAGGGCGATGCGTGCAGAGACGGAGAAGCTTTTGAAGGAACAGGGGCTCTGGGAGCACCGGCATGAGAAGGCTGTCAGTCTTCCTTATGGATTCCAGAGGAGGCTTGAGATAGCAAGAGCGCTTGCCACAAAGCCACGGCTTCTTCTTCTGGATGAGCCTGCCGCAGGAATGAATCCCCAGGAGACCCTGGAGCTTTCCTGGTTCATAAAGGAAATAAAGGATCGTTATAGCCTGACTGTATTCATGATAGAGCATCATATGGATCTCGTGATGGGTATATCAGACAGGGTATATGTTCTCGACTTCGGCTCTTTGATAGCCGAGGGAACACCCGCTGTCATACAGCGTGACCAGCGGGTCATTGACGCATATCTGGGAGTGTCTGAGGATGTTTGAGATCAGTAATCTATCGGTGAATTACGGGGGCATAGAGGCTGTCAGGGATATTTCGTTTTCAGTCCCGGATGGCTCTATTGTCACTCTGATCGGAGCAAATGGTGCAGGAAAGTCAACGACGCTGCGCACTATCGCAGGGCTCGTGAAGCCGAGAAGCGGCAGGATCGTCTTCAATGGCGAGGATATAACTGGAAAGGATCCTGCCTATATCGTGGGAAAGGGCATCACGCTGGTTCCTGAAGGCAGGAGGATATTCCCTGATCTGACAGTTCTTGAGAATCTCAAGATCGGGGCGTACCTCAGGACGGGAAGCATTGAGGATGACATCGAATGGGTGTATCGGCTTTTCCCGAGACTCAGGGAAAGAAGCTGGCAGTTCGGTGGCACTCTCTCCGGAGGTGAGCAGCAGATGCTTGCTGTCGGCAGGGCGCTGATGTCCCGGCCGAAGCTCATCATGATGGATGAGCCGTCCCTTGGCCTTGCGCCTCTTGTCGTCCGTGATATCTTCTCTATCATCAAGAAGATAAATGAGGAAGGCGTTACGATCCTTCTGATCGAGCAGAATGCGAATATGGCGCTTCAGGTTGCGGACACGGGCTATGTCATGGAGACCGGAGTCATAACGCTTTCAGGCAAGGGCTCTGATCTTATATCAGATGAAGGGGTAAGGAAGGCATATCTCGGAGGATAAGCAGAATAGAGGTATAATAGCGTAAACGGGGGAACGTTATGGAAGGAATCAGGGAAAGAATCGCAGAGTGGCTGAGGCGTTTCGAAGCTTCATTCCGCAGGGCTTTCCCCGTGATTTTCTTCTTCGTCTCATCATATTTCATAATCCTCCTCGTATTCGGCCTGCACTATACGATCACAGCCTCTGCGGTGACTGTTTTCTTCAGTTCGCGCTACCGCAGGGGCAACGCCTCGCTCTTCAGCTATCTTATGCTGATAATCCATGAGACGCTGATCATAACGCTTGCGGCTATCGGGGCCTGGAATATATGGCTGGGAACAGCATTCAATATCCTTGTTCCCTTCATTCTGGTCTTTACCCAGAGCACGCAGTTCAATCCCCGGGGCTATTTCTCATATGCGCTTCTTTATGTCTTCCTGTCGCTTATCCCGCCATTGACACCCGCAGACTTTGCCATAGAGCTCATATCCCTATGGATACTCACTGTTTACATGGCTGTCGTGATAAGGTTCTGGAACAGGCTTCATCAGAATGCAGGCACGGCCCATAAGTCCATACAGGCACAGCTTTCCGAGGTTTCCGATCTGGTTCTGCTCCTGGCCTATCCTGAAAGGAGGGCAGAGCTTGAGAGCAGGTTCGTGGAGCTCGTAAGGGAACAGACAGCATCGAGACAGAGCTTTTCCGCGCTGTCAACGAGGGAGACACAGCTTAATGATATGATGTCAACGCTTCTCCAGCGCTTTTCCTATATGGTTGCCGATTATGACTGGCAGAGCGAACTGGATTCCGGGGCTGTAGTGGAGCTCAGAAGGCTTTCGGCTTTTCTTGCAGAGACTGCAAAGCATATCGGCACTCCTGCCCAGAGCGAGCAGATGGAGATGGCACAGAACCTTCTTGATACAATGAGAATCCCAGAGGGCAGGATACGCATCTTCTCAAGGAGCATCATCCATATGATTGACTTCATGATGCATACTGCGGATAAGGATGAGGAAAGCAATTCCCGGGGAAGGATAAACTGGAGGAGCCTCAGGCATGAGCTTGCGGTGAGATTCTCTACCGAGTCATTCGAGATGCGCCATGCGATACGCCTTGCCGCTGTAATGGCAATCAGCGGCATAGTAAGCTATCTCATCCCTTTATCGCACTCATACTGGATTCCTTTCAATGCATTCCTTCTGCTCCAGCCAAGCACGGAGGACAGCTCTTACCGGATGAAGACAAGGCCTGTAGGTACTCTGATAGGCTGCATTCTCCAGTTCTTCATGTATCCTCTGCTTCCAGGACTATGGGCCCAGATCGCATTCTCCCTTGTGATGATCTCTTTTATGTACTGTTCTGTTCCAGGTACATGGTATCATCCGATATTCTCAACCTGCTATGCTCTTACCATGGCCTCAATGACAATGGCAGGAACCACTGCGATCGCTCTCCGCCTGATATTCCTCGCAGTTGCGGTGGCGATAGTCTTCGTAGTCAATAGATTCTTCCTGCCGATAAGGAAGTCCTCCCAGTTCCGCTATAGCGTCAAGGCTCTCTTCCGTCTTCACAACAGATACTGGAATATAATCCGGCGTGGCCTTGTAGCGGAGACCGATCTCTCCCTGTCTACTGATATCCTGAGCGACTTCCATATGTACTATGAAGACTGCATATCATACATAAAGCAGAACCCAGATCCTTCTTCTGAGGAGCTGGAGGCTGCGATGATCATTCTCTGGCACATGTTCTCCGAGCTTGAGCAGATACATTATCTGGTGCGGATAAAGAGCATCCAGAGCTCTGAGACAGATCAGATCATCTCACTTATAACCGCTATACAGAAGGATCTCTATCCAATAATAAGAGGGGAGGATTTCCCAGAGCTTCTGGATAAGATCCATCTTCAGCGCTCTGATATAGCATACGTCCTCAAAGGCTATCTGAGGAATGCTGAGAGGCTTCTTGAGTATAAGGCCGTGATACCTTTCTAAGAAATTATGGAATTAATCCGGATGGTGCATTAGAATTCTTCCATGGAACTTCTTCTTGATACGGCGAATACAGGAAAGATAGAGAAAGCGCTTGAGTTCTATCCCATAGCGGGAGTCACGACCAATCCTTCAATACTGAGGAAGGAAGGCGAGGTGCCATTCTGGAACCTGATGGAGGATATAAAGGAGCTGATAGGTCCCGGAAGATCGCTTCATGTCCAGACGATATCCTCGGACTCTGATGGGATAATCAGGGAAGCGGGGCTGATTGCGGAGCGGCTTGGAATGGAGACTTATATCAAGATACCTGTCGACAGGGAAGGGCTGAAGGCTATAAAAGATCTTGCTTCGGAAGGGTTCCGGATCACTGCTACGGCAATATATACAGAGCTGCAGGGTGTTCTTGCAGCCATGGCGGGAGCATCCTATCTTGCTGTTTACTACAACAGGATGGAGAATACTTCGATTGATGCGGATGATGTCATCAAAGGGCTTAGACGATGCACGAATGAATGCAGTGCCAGGATCCTCGGGGCCTCATATAGGAATGTGGCACAGATCCTGTCATCGTTCCATTCCGGGGCGCATGCTGTCACGGTCAGTCCTGATATTCTTGATCAGGCCATGTATTCGCCTCTTGTCTCCGGGGCGATTGAGTCATTCAGGGATGACTGGTATTCAATCCATGGAGAGGACAGCTCCCTCCTTGATATTGAATGAGATCCATTCTCTATGTCTTTTCCGGAACCGGCAACACGATGCTCGTTGCAAGGGAGTATGCATCCTGTTTAGGACCGGGGAGTGAGATATATGAGATATCATCTTCTTTCTCCGCTCTCCCATCTCCTGATGGCTTTGATCTGGTAGGGATCGGTTATCCTGTTCATGCATTCAACACACCGGAGATCGTCGAGGAATTCGCATGCAATCTGGAATCAGAGGATAGGAAAGCCCTGTTCATCTTCCATACGGGAGGAGAGGGACTTCATTTCAATGACGTCTCATCCAGGCGCATCAGGAAGATACTCTCAGCGGGGTTCGACATCCTTTCCGAGCGTCACTATGTCATGCCCTACAATATGATCTTCCGCCATAGCGATGCGATGGCAAAGCACATGCTCTCATTCATGCAAAGACTTGTTCCTCTCCACGTCTCTTCGCTTCTTGCCTCAGAGCATGAGAAGAGACGGATGAGGCCTATTGCCAGAGCCGTTTCCATGATGCTGAGGATCGAATGGATCTACGCAAAGCTCCAGGGGCCTATGATGAAAGCCCATGACAGCTGCATAGGGTGCGGGCTATGTGCCCTGAAGTGCCCGATGGGAAATATAAGAATGGAGAATGGACGCCCTGTATTCGGAAGGAAGTGTGCTCTATGCGTACGCTGTTCATTCTCATGTCCTGTGGATGCGATATCGATAGGACTTCTGAATGGCTGGAAGGTCAACGGGCCTTACAGGTTTGATGAAATCCTTTCAGATCTGTCGATTCCCGATACAATACCCATTGATGAGCTTCCCATGCTCTACAGAAAGTATTACAGGGAAGCTTCGATAAGCCTGGGTAATCCGATATCCTCACACTATGAGCAGGAATAGATATTCTGACTGCTTCACTCTCGTATGAACCTGCTCTCAGATATGCCTTCAGAGAGAAAGACCAGATACCGTTCCGCTCTCATATGCAGATCATACTTCTCCCTGAGCTCTGAGATTCTTTCCATCATCGGGGATGAGTGATGCCTGTCCAGGGCCTCCTGATCCTTCCAGATATCGATCAGTAGCACCGTCTCTGGGTCGGCAGCAGGGTAGAAGTACTCATACCTTTCATTCCCTTCCTCATTACGTACGAGGTCTGCAGTTCCCGTCCTCTCCATCTCCTCTGCGAATCTGCGGGCGTTTCCCTCCGTTCCGGTGTAGTAGAGGTGCATCATGATGCTCATATGATATCCTCAGTGACCTTGCCGTTCAGAAGCCGCCCTGCTTCTATATCCAGATCAGGATATCTTTTCCTGAGATCCTCAACTGCAGGAAAGAGAGCGCTTCCTCCTGAGGTTGCGAATATGACGATATCCTTTCCAGAGAGGTCATTTCCTTCGATGAATGTGTTTATGATTCTTGGCGCAGCACCCCACCATATCGGGAATCCGATATATACAGTAGTGTATGCATTGATATCTGGATAGCTTCCTGCGATTGCTGGACGCGCATCCGGATTCCTCATTTCGACAGAGCTTCTGCTCTTTCTGTCTGTCCAGTCAAGATCTTTTGATGTATATGGTTCTTCCGGGGATATTCTGTACAGATCTGCTCCAGTTATCCTCCCGAGCTCTTCTGCTCTCTTCTCTGTCACTCCGCTTGCAGAGAAGTATGCAATGAGTTTTCTCATGTGTTTCCCTCCATCAATGCTTCAAGAATATTCCTCACCAGTTTCTCTGTAAGTTCCTCTATTCCTGATTCTCTTGGTTTCATTCCCGCTTTCTCCATTGCGCTTCTCTGCTTTGCAGTAGGATAGATATATGGATAGAGTCCATAGAGGAAGGGATAGAGCTCATAGATGAATTCCTCGCGCTTATCCTGGGCAATCGCCGGAAAGAATTTCCGGAGAGATCTGTCAATAAGATCTATCGTTCTTCCATAGTGCTTCTTGAACTCGATAAGGCGTTCTTCCCTGCTGTTCTCCTCAATCTCATAGAGATTCATGCAGAGTATCTTGAGAAGAAGCACGCGCTTCCCGACCGATTCAGCGATTGCTTCTGCGAATGAAGCTGCAGTATGGCTTTCAGATCCGAGGATCGCATCAAGATCATCAGCCCACAGCCTGTATTCATCCTCAAGCAGGGCGAGGAATATCTCCTCCTTTGTATGGAAGTAGTTGTATATCGAGGGACGCGAAAAGCTCGTTTCCGCGCTTATTTCCTTCAGTGTTATTTCCTGGAATGTCATTTTCCGATAAAGCTTTCTGCATGCATTCACAATCTCTGCGGGCCTTGCCGCTACAATATCCTTCGGTGTCTTAGGCATGTTCCGGTCCTTTTTTATTCCTGATTAATAAAATACAACTATACTGACAGTGTGTCAATAAAATGGATTCTTTGGGCCATGGAAAGCGGGCAGATGCGCATGGCTATGGGTGAAGATTGCCTGTGATCTGTGGTATAATGCACTCATGCCTGATGACATGAAGGAAATGATAGCCAGAGCTGCGGCTGCGATCATGCTTGAAGGGAATACCCGTAAGCTGACTGTTACTGATATCGTTGAGAAATGCAGCATTACCAGACAGACATTCTATTATCATTTCGACGGAATCCCGCAGATGATCGAGTGGATATTCCAGAAGAGGCTTGACCAGCTGCTTGATGAAGCATGGGACCGTGATAACCCAGAGTCCGGGATAAGGAGCTTCTTCATCATGGCTCTCAATGCGGCTCCATATATAAAAAAATCCATGCAGACTAATTACAGGGATGAACTCGATAGATTGCTGGCTGAGGGCATGTATGATCTCTTTGACCGTCTGGCAGAGCTTGAAGGACTATACAGGGACTGTACACGTTCGGAGTTCGCTGTGATAAGAAGATACCACTGCCAAGCTGTAATCGGGATCCTCAGGGAATGGTCTGACCGTGATACAGAGCATATCGATGATATTGTCCATACTGTATACAGGATTCTCCTGGGGGATATCCGCCCCTGATACCCTTACATTTCCATGATTCTGTCAATACACACAGAAGATACTGATAGTTTTCATCTCAGATAGTCATGAGTACCTTATATTCTGTTAGGAGAATCTTATGGGACATGGGATGCTGTCTGTGAAACTATGCGAGCTTGATGAAGCTATCTGCTGTATTCATGACAGGATACATCTGAGTGAAAGCAGAAATCCGGAAGAGCTCGATGAAGAGATCGCACGAGCTGAGAGGGAGCTCTATGAATTGAAGAGCGCTGTTTCAGGGAAGCTGCGTTTCTCCCAGTCAGCGGCTGTCTCAAGGATATCCAAAAAATACAGTGCTGTAGAGGAAGCTCTGAGAAGCGCTGCCTCTGATGATGTGCAGCCATCATCGGATGAGAGGCTGCTCATTGCAGAGTACTACCTTGATTTCGCGATGCTGGCGGCAGAGAAAGCAGTGCTTGAGTCGCTTATGGCTATAAGATCCTCAATGGATGAGGATAGGAGAAAATAGAATGGAAGAAGTAAAATCCCCGAAGAAACCACTTATCTACTATTACATAATAGTCCTTGTTGTCATATTCCTTTTCAATATGCTTCTCTCCCCGCTTCTGCAGAGGGGACAGGTTATAGAAGTCGACTATGGCAGATTCATGGATATGGTGAATGAGAAGAACATCGGAACGGTGCAGATCGATGATAACCAGATCCTCTTCACCGATAAGGATAATACGATGATCTTCAAGACAGGGACGATGGACGATCCTGATCTTACCGAGAGGCTCTATGAATCTGGAGCTGTATTCTCAAAGGTCATCATTGAGCCGATGTCTCCCCTCATGAGTCTTTTCCTCAATCTGATTCTTCCCCTGCTTATCTTCTTCGCGATCGGCCAGTACTTCAGCAAGAAGCTCATGCAGCAGGCCGGCGGGAAGAACTCGATGATGTTCGGCATGGGGAAAAGCAATGCGAAGATCTATGTACAGTCGACGCAGGGCATACACTTCAGCGATGTGGCAGGAGAGGATGAGGCAAAGGAAAGCCTTGCTGAGATTGTCGATTACCTCCACAACCCCAAGAAATACACAGATGTAGGCGCTTCGATGCCGAAAGGCATTCTCCTTGTGGGGCCTCCTGGAACGGGAAAGACAATGCTTGCGAAGGCCGTTGCAGGAGAGGCTGATGTCCCGTTCTTCTCCATATCAGGCTCTGAATTCGTGGAGATGTTCGTCGGCATGGGTGCATCGAAGGTCCGCGATCTCTTCCGGCAGGCGAAGGAGAAGGCTCCATGCATAGTCTTTATTGATGAGATCGATGCAATTGGGCAGAAGAGAAACTCCGGGAGCTATGGAGGCAATGATGAGCGTGAGCAGACGCTCAACCAGCTTCTGACGGAGATGGATGGCTTCGAGAGCAATAACGGAGTCATGATCCTTGCAGCGACGAACCGCCCTGAATCCCTTGATCCCGCTCTTACCCGTCCAGGACGCTTTGACAGGCGTGTGCCTGTTGAACTTCCTGACCTTGCAGGAAGGGAGGCAATACTCCGTGTGCATGCGAAGAAGATTAAGACCGCGGAGGATGTCGATTTCCATACAATTGCCCGTATGGCTGCGGGAGCATCGGGTGCGGAGCTTGCGAATATCATAAACGAGGCGGCGCTCAGGGCTGTAAGAAGCGGAAGGACTGTAGTGAATGAATCAGATCTCGAGGAGAGCATCGAGGTCGTGATAGCAGGCTATCAGAAGAAGAATGCTGTGCTTTCCGACAAGGAGAAGCTGGTAGTGGCATACCATGAGATAGGACATGCTCTTGTCGCTGCTCTTCAGTCACATTCCGCCCCTGTCCAGAAGATCACGATCATCCCGAGAACATCGGGAGCCCTTGGGTACACAATGCAGGTAGAGACCGGCGATAAATACCTGATGACGAAGGAGGAGATCGAGAACAAGATCGCCACATTCACAGGAGGACGGGCTGCAGAGGAGGTCGCATTCAATGAAGTGACCACAGGAGCCTCCAATGATATCGAGCAGGCGACGAAGCTTGCCAGGGCGATGATCACGCGCTATGGCATGAGCGACAATTTCGGGATGGTCGCGCTTGAGACTGTGAACAACCAGTATCTTGGAGGGGATGCATCCCTTGCATGCTCAGCGGAGACGCAGAAGGAGATAGACAAAGAGGTCGTTTCGCTTGTCGAGGCCCAGCATGCGAAGGCCAGGAAGCTTCTTGAGGATAACCGCGGAAAGCTTGATGAGCTTGCACGGTATCTGTATGAGAAGGAGACGATAACAGGAGAGGAGTTCATGTCCATTCTTGAGAAAGGGGGTGAGGAGAAATGATGAGACGCTCTGGTTCTGGATGGCTTGAATTCCTTATAGGTGTAATTCTCATTGTCCTTGGAGTCGCTGTATTCGCCAATCCTCTTGGAGCCATGTCCGGATTCATGATGGTATGCGGCATAGTCGCTATCATCATGGGGGTTGCGGATATCCTAATGTATATCAGGATAGAGAGCTTCACAGGATTCGGTCCGATGGTTTCCCTGGTATCCGGGATACTTAGCGTGATGACAGGCATAATGCTTGTCGCCTATCCGGGGGCGGGGTCGCTTATCCTTGGTGTATTGTTCCCGATCTGGTTCATAGCCCACTGCATATCGCGTCTCTCAAGGCTTGGCGGGATACGCGAATGGGCAGGGAAAGGGGCGTACTACTGTTCGCTTTTCCTGAATATCATAGGAATTATCCTTGGTGTGATGCTTGTGATCAGACCCTGGATCACCTTGATATCCGCTGGTTGGATAATAGGGCTGTATCTTGTGCTTCTTGGGATTGAGAGCATAATGGTCGCATTCTCAGAGTTCCGCTCAGGATATTGATGCAATATCAGCTGCTGCATGCTTTCTATTGTGGCAGCTTATCTGTATTATTCTTCATGATGAAGATCAGGAAAGCGTCTGATGATGATTATGAAGCTGTCAGGAATCTGTATTACAGAATAACAGATGGAATGCTGCAGATGGGGCTTACCAACAGCTGGCAGCATGATGTCTATCCATCGCAGGAGTTCATCAAGGGGGCAATAGCCTCCGGCACCCTGTATATCGGATTCCTGGAAGATATCCCCGTTTCGGCAATGGTCCTCAACAGAGAGTACAATGATGGCTATGAGAGGGTAGTCTGGCCGTCTGATATTCCGATGGCAGATGCAATGGCAATACATGCTCTTGGTGTCCATACCGATTACTGCGGAAGAGGGATCGCTGGAGAGATGACACGCTTCGCCATATCGGAGGCAAGGCGCAATAGCGCCCGTGTACTGCGCCTTGATGTCCTTGAAGGGAATGATGTGGCTGAGAAGGTCTATGTCTCAGCAGGATTTGTTTATGCAGGTACTGTGACCATGTTCTATGAGGATACAGGATGGGTGCCGTTCAGGCTTTTTGAGTGCCTTCTGTAAATGATATGCCAGATCCCTGATCGTATGTGTCGATTCAGGGAAGCGGTGGATCATGGAAAAAAGATACTTTATTTATGACGGATACATTCACTCCTGTGCACAGACATCTGATTCTGATTCCCTGTTTTATGGCCCGAGAATCCACCCTTCAGCTCTCCAAACAACCCGTCTGGAGTTGTTCCGACATTTTCTGGTGTGTCTCCAAACTGAAATGTGAAGCTTGATTGTATAAGTTGTCAGTTAGAATCGGTCATAACTCATCAGAAAGTCAGGAAGGTAGATGTTTTGTATGCCGTTGCGTGAGAAGTCATGTTTATCCAGTGAGAGTATAAGCTTCGGGAAATTGTCATCTATGCTTTCCAGAGCCTGGAATTCCCGTCGTCTGGTGTTCTCATCAACCAATGTTGCTGAAACCTGTATGTATGTCTTTTCAGCACCTTTGACGGCTATGAAATCCACTTCAGATCTGTCGTTGTTCCTGCCGGCGCTGACTTTCATGCCTCTTCTTTTCAGTTCCAGAAAAACAACGTTCTCAAGGAGAGAGCCGTAGTTTTCGCTCATATTGCCTTTCGTAAGATAGATAAAACCGGTATCCACAGGATAGTACTTATCGGTCTGTCCGAATCTCTCTCCGCCTTTCACAGTATGGAATTGAGCATTGTAATACAGGAAAGAGGCGCCGAATGCATCCATGTATCTGCTTATCAGATCTGTGTACATCCTGTATCCTGCTGATTTGATCCTGTACATCAGGTTATTTCTCGAGACAGGGAAGCCAACTGCATCGTTGAGAAAAGCTACCAGTCTTGAAAGTGTCTCATTGTTCGCATCACTGCCTATCTTCGGTCTGACATCATTGAATAGTATGCTGTCGAGAATGGATTTCAGCATGTCAGTCTTCTGCATCGGTTCATCAAGCAAGGCGGTTATCGGGAATCCTCCATACATCACATATTCTTCGAACAACTTATCTTGTCCGACACCTTGCTGCGATTTGAACTGGCTGTATTCATAGAAGGATAGGGGGAACATCTCGATTTCCATGTATCGGCCGGTCAGCAGCGTAGCGAGTTCGCTTGAGAGCATCTTCGCATTCGAGCCAGTGATTGTGATCTCATATTGTCCCGTGCTGTAATAGGCATTAACGACCCTTTCCCAGCCTTCCATCAGCTGTACCTCATCAAGGAGCATGAAACGTGAGGTTTTGGTCAGTGCTTTTCCTATCGCCGCGCTCATTGCCTTGAGACTCTTGTCCAGTATGAAGTCAGGTCCGTCGAAGCTCAGATATATGACACTTCCTTCTCCATATTGTTCTTCCAACCATGCTTTGTAGATGAGCAGCAGGGATGACTTTCCGCAGCGTCTCACTCCTGTGATGACACGGATGATGTCGCTTCCGGTATAGCTCTTTAGCTTCTCAAGATAAGCGGGTCTTTCAATTGCTGGTTTTCTCATGGCATGGTCTCCTTGATATCTGCAAGCTTATCAAAAAATTTGATAAGTGAAAAGGAAAATTATCAAACTTATAAATATTTTTTATAAGTATAATAGCCGGAAAAGAGTCAATCATGCAGAACATTGCACTTATATGTCAAAACCGGACTCCATCCATCAGCTTCCTTCTGATCTGTGAGATGTGACTTCAATTTTATCAGAAATTCTTTATATTATGAGAAGTTGCTTCAACAGGTCGTATGTTAGAAATTGAATACGTGCAAGGTCGATGGGAATCCGAAACCTGAATACAAGGTCTATGAGAAAAGCATTTCCCTTGTTCTTAAGCCTTCTGAGAAATACATATTACTTGTTGGGCAACTCTATGGAAGGAACGGCAATGGCACTAAGCAAAGTACAAATGTCGTCGATGTCGTTGATGATACCAATGAGAACAATTCCCTGAATGTACATGACAGGCGCAAAAGACTGCTGGAACTGATATCTGCAAATGCATTATCCATTTCACGAGCACCATAGATAGCGTATGATATGGTGGAATAATTGAGTGGGAATTGTTTTCCTGGGATTTTTGTCATGGATATCTTCTGCTGTTTTCATCTCCGATAATGCAATATTCTTTTTCTCTTTATATTGTTGAGGATATCCGAGATTGGATATAATCGTGGAAAAGGGGTTTTGTATGAAGGTTCATCAGGCAGATTTTTCCAAAGGGAATGTTTCCTCTCTTATCCTCAGGGTCTCATTTCCTCTGATCATCGCTGAACTGGTCAACCTTCTTTATAATATTGTCGATAGGATCTATATCGGCCATCTGGCAGAGAACGGGTCGATGGCGCTTACTGGGCTTGGACTTTGCTTTCCCGTTATATCCCTGATAAGCGCATTCGCGAAGCTCTTCGGCTCGAATGGAGGCGCACCGCTCTGCGCAATGGCAAGGGGAAGGAAGGATGAGAGGGAAGCATCTCTTGTGATGGGGAATTCCTTCATGCTCTCTGTAGTCACAGGGGCTGTGCTGATGACTATCGTTCTCCTGTTCCACCGTCCGATTCTGTATGCATTCGGTGCAAGCGACGCTACATATCCATATGCGCGCGACTATCTCATAATCTACTCTCTTGGAACGATTCCGGTGCTTGTGACTCTCAGCATGAATGCATTCATAAACAGCCAGGGATTCGCGACCATCGGTATGGTCACAGTGCTTATAGGAGCTGTGATTAACATCGTTTTTGACCCTATATTCATCTTCGTGCTCGGTATGGGCGTGAAGGGTGCTGCCATCGCAACGGTATTCAGCCAGACTGTTTCGTGCATATTCGCCGTTTCCTTCCTGTGCGGCAGGAATGTTGAGCTCAAATTGCGTTTTGCTGACATGAAGCTTGAGTGGGGGCGCTGCAGAAAGATCATCGCACTTGGCATGAGCGGTTTCACCATGGGAGCTACGAACTCTCTTGTCCAGCTTGTCTGCAATAAGTGCGCATTCATCTGGGGCGGCGATCTCTATGTCGGTGTTATGACGATCCTCAACTCCGTGCGTGAGATCTACAATACATTCATCAATGGAATCGGAGGCGGAGCTACTCCTGTAATGAGCTTCAATTATGGTGCAAAGGATGGTATAAGGACCAGAAAAGCCAGCGACTGGACCCTGATATTCATCTTCGCTTACGCGATGATTGTATGGATCATCGTGCTTGCTTTCCCGCGTGCAATGGCTATGTTCTTTACCCAGGACGAGGCAATGCTTGATGCTTCTGTCTCGGCACTGAGGATATATTTCTTCGGCTTCATATTCATGGCGCTCCAGACATCAGGGCAGCAGACCTTTGTTGCGCTTGGCAAGGCGAAGCAGGCTGTATTCTTCTCCCTTTTCAGGAAGGTCATCATCGTAGTTCCCCTTACGATAATCCTCCCGTATTTCTTCGGTATCAATGGCGTAATGCTTGCCGAGCCGATAAGCAATGTCATCGGAGGATGCGCATCCTATTTCACGATGCGTCATATCGTGATGCCAGAGCTGAAGGCGATGGAGAACGGAAGATAATCCTCCGGAGTACCGGAGGAAGATCATCATATCTTCGAGATCTGCATTGAATCAGCATATTGGAAGCCAGGAAGAGATCCTGTGATTATCACAGCCAGATCGTCTTTCCTTACGACTCCTGATTCCATGGCAAGTCTCAGTGACTGTTCCCTCATCTGCTCTTTGTCTTCTGTGAAATCCGCGAGAAGCGGGGTTACTCCGTATGCCAGCCTGAGCTGTCTGACGGCTTTCCTGTCCGTTACGCAGGCTATGATCGGGCATGCTGGTCTGCATGATGAGGTCAGCCACCCTGTTCTTCCTGTCGCAGTCATGCAGATTATCGCTTTCGCATTGAGCGTGAATGAGGCTTCTACCGCTGCACTTGATATCGTGCCCGGGATATCGAGGGAAACGTTTGCCTGATTCTCGAAATAGCGTTTTCTGTAATCAATCTGATTCTCCGTATACTCTGCGATCTCTGCCATCGTCCTTACAGCTTCGATAGGGTATCTGCCGGCAGCGGTCTCTCCGCTGAGCATCGTACAGGTAGTTCCATCGAATATGGCATTTGCGACATCTGAGACTTCAGCCCTTGTCGGTCTGGAATTCTTTGTCATTGATTCAAGCATCTGTGTCGCGGTTACGACAATCTTGCCGGCCTTAGTGCATTCGGAAATCATCATCTTCTGGATGACGGGAAGCTCCTTGAAGGGAATCTCAACCCCCATGTCTCCACGGGCAACCATGATCCCATCCGCCTCATTTATGATCTCACGGAGATTGTCGATGCCGCTTCTGCATTCTATTTTCGCGATTATCTTTATCTTCTCACCGCCGTTTACGTTCAGAAGCTTTCTCATCTTCCTGATGTCATCGGCAGTCCTTACGAATGAAGTTGAGATATAATCGACATCTTCCTCGATGCCGAAGAGGATATCTGACCTGTCTGCGGCGGAGATGAATGGCTGATCTATATCGACACCGGGGACATTTATCGACTTGTGGTTTGAGATCCTTGATGTATTGTTCACACGGCATACCACATCGCTGCCGTTGATTGCGGTTACTGTCAGTGAGCACAGCCCGTCATCTATCAGTATCCCAGTCCCTTCCTCGACATCCTCCGCGAGGTATGGATAGGTGATGGATACACCGGTCTCATCTCCGATTCTGTCAGGATCTGCTGACAGCACGAACTCAGAGCCTTCAGTGAGCACTGCCGATCCGTCCCTGAATTCCCTTGTCCTGATCTCGGGGCCTTTTGTATCCAGAATAACAGGTATATTCGTTCCAAGCTTCTCAGCAACGCGCCGTACTCGTTCTATCCTAGTTCTGTGCTCTTCATGTGATCCATGGGAGAAATTAAGCCTTGCGGCATCCATCCCGTTCTGGATAAGCTTCTCAACCATCTCGTCGGACTCAACAGCCGGACCCAGGGTGCAGATTATTTTAGTTTTCCTCATGTCTGTCCTTCTTTCAGCCGGCATTATACAGATTTTCTTCCTCTCAGAAAAGATACCCAGAATCGTGGAATTGGGTAATTTTGCGATTGATGAAAAACCAGAGGAGGGATATTATCGCACGGGGAACTGTTATGTGGGATTTCATCAGAAGAGAATCTGTATTCGTTATTGCTGCTGTGGCTGCTCTTGTGCCAGCATTCTTCAATCCGCCATCCATCCGGTGGCTTGAAGCCATTGATTTCAGGACGCTTGCCCTGCTTTTCTCCCTTATGGGTGTTTCGGAAGGTCTGAAGGTCTCCGGCCTCTTCGATGCAGCAGCAGGCATGCTTATGAAGCGTGCTTCAGACATGAGGATGCTCTCTCTGATGCTTGTTGCTGTTGTATTCTTTGCATCGATGCTCTTCACCAATGATGTTTCCCTGATAATGTTCGTTCCATTCTCCATGATGCTTCTTGATAGGGAGAGGGCAGACGAGTCATATATGATAAAGCTTGTTGTCCTGGAAACAATAGCCGCGAACCTAGGTTCAATGACAACACCTGTCGGCAATCCCCAGAATCTCTATATCTGCTCATTCTTCGGAGTCAGTGCAGGTGATTTCTTCAGGACCATCCTGCCGTATTCAGTGGCATCAGCCCTTCTCATATTGATCTCATTCAGGCTTTTCCTGTGGAAGCGCGGAGATGTGGAGAAGGAGACAAGGAAGGTAAGACGCATGGATAAGCATAGAACTGCAATATATCTTGCCTTCCTTCTTCTGGCTATGCTCTCGGTATTCAGGGTCATAAGCTGGCAGGTCCTTTTCATCGCAGAACTTGCTTTCATGCTTGCATTCGACAGAAAGATCCTCAGGCGCATAGATTGCATTCTTCTCATGACCTTTGTGGCATTCTTCATATTCAGCGAGAACCTCCGGAGCATTGAAGCTGTAAGGAATCTTATCTCATCGCCGATGAAGGATCATCCTATTGCAGTGTCTGCCGCTGTCTCGCAGATCATAAGCAATGTCCCTGCCGCGATACTCCTCTCTTCATTCACAGATAGCTTTGAAGGGGTTCTCATCGGAACTGATATAGGAGGTCTCGGAACACCTATAGCATCCCTTGCTTCCCTTATTTCCCTGAAGTTCTATTTCAGGAGGACCGAGGGCAGAAAAGGGATGTATATAGTATTCTTCCTCATGCTTGATTTCGCTTTGCTTGCCATACTGGCTCTTTTCTCAATGGTAATCAGCTAAAGAGTTTTTTCGTCTGACAAACTTCCTCAGCTTTTTCATCTTGTGTTAATATTGGAATACAAGAGGTACGCTATTGGAACACAACGCTGCAATTGAGATGCGAGGCATAACAAAGCGTTTCGGACAGGTCGTAGCAAATGACAGCATAGATCTGACGATACGCAGGGGTGAGATCCTGGCTCTGCTTGGAGAGAATGGCAGTGGCAAAACCACCCTGATGAATATGCTTTCAGGTATCTACCAGCCTGATGAAGGCGAGATATACAAAGAGGGAAACCGGATCTACATCCATTCCCCGAGGGAAGCGTTTGAATATGGTATCGGAATGATCCATCAGCACTATAAGCTTATTGAGGTATTCTCTGCGGCAGAGAACATCATCCTCGGTCTGAATGAGGAGAAGATGGACCTGAAGGAGACTGGTGCCAGAGTCAAGGAGATCTGCAGCCGCTATGGCTTTGATGTCGATCCTGCAAAGAAGGTCTATGATATGTCTGTTTCCCAGAAGCAGACTGTTGAGATCATCAAGGTTCTCTATCGCGGAGCTGATGTCCTGATACTTGATGAGCCGACCGCCGTTCTCACTCCGCAGGAGACCCAGAAGCTTTTCAGGATCCTCAGGAACATGAAGGATGATGGCAAGGCTATTGTGATCATAACCCATAAGCTTCATGAGGTAATGGAGGTTTCTGATAAGGTTGCTGTTCTCAGGAAGGGCAGATATATAGGCACTGTGAATACAGCAGAGACCAATCCTCAGGCCCTTACCGATATGATGGTAGGACATGCCGTCTCATTGAATATCGATCGGCCCAAGTATGATGATCCGAAGAAGAAACTCATAGTTGAAGGTCTCACATGCATCGATGATGAAGGCATAACAAAGCTCGATTCCGTTTCATTCACGGCATATACAGGGGAGATACTCGGAGTTGCGGGTATCTCAGGCTCTGGGCAGAAGGAGCTTCTTGAGGCAATCACCGGGCTTTATCCAGTGAAGAGCGGCAGCGTAAGATTCATAGATGACAGCGGGAAGGAGATCGAGCTCGTCGGCAAATCCCCGATGAAGATCCGCCAGACCGGCGTCGGCATGGCCTTCGTCCCAGAGGACAGGCTCGGAATGGGCCTCGTCGGATCGATGGGAATGACAGGCAACATGCTCCTCCGCTCCTGGAAGGCCGGGAAGGGTGCTTTGATACGCAGAAGGGAGCCTGAAGCACTTGCAGGGCGGATACTGGAAGAGCTGGAGGTTGTCACCCCCGGTGTTGACTATCCTGTCCGGAGACTGTCCGGCGGCAATGTCCAGAAGGTTCTTGTCGGACGTGAGATATCAAGCGAGCCTGCAGTTCTGATGACAGCATATGCGGTGCGTGGCCTCGACATCAACACATCTTATACAATCTATAATCTCCTTACGGAGCAGAAGATGAAGGGTGTTGCCGTTATCTACGTTGGAGAGGATCTCGATGTGCTTCTTGAGCTTGCTGACAGGATCGTGGTCCTATGCGGCGGGCAGGTCGCAGGGATTGCAGATGCCAGGACGGCAACGAAGGAGGAGATAGGGCTGATGATGACTCAGTTCACTGCAAAGGAGGATGGGCGATGAGCGGAGAAATCAGAATACCTATGATACGCCTTGCAAAACGCAGCGACATGAATCCGCGGACAGTCTGGCTGATACGTTTCGGATCCATTGTCATTGCTCTGATACTTGGGTGCATACCGATCCTTCTTACAGGAAGCAATCCTATAGCGGCATATGGCGTCATAATCGATGGATCGCTCTCAAGACCGATATATATAAGGCAGACGGTCAGGATCGCGATTCCGCTCCTGGGATGCGCTCTTGCAATAGCTCCCTGCTTCAAGATGAGGTTCTGGAATATCGGGGCGGAGGGGCAGATTACCATGGGTGCTGTCTTTGCTTCCTACTTCGCTCTGTTCTGGGTGAATAGGATCCCCCATGTTCCTCTTCTCATAATCATGGGACTGTCAGCAGCTGTCGCAGGAGGACTCTGGGCTCTCATCCCCGCATTCTTCAAGGCGAAATGGAACACGAATGAGACACTTTTCACCCTCATGATGAACTATATCGCAATCGGTATAGTCGCATGGCTTCAGGGTGGTCCGTGGGAAGGCAGAAAAGGTTCGCAGCTTATTCCTATGTTCAATGATGCAGCAAGGCTTCCTGAGGTCTTCAGAGTCAACTGCGGCTGGATAATCGTCCTGATTCTCGTCGTTCTGATGTATATTTACATGAATAAGACGAAGCAGGGCTATGAGATTGCTGTCATAGGGGATTCTGTCAATACCGCACGCTATGCGGGCATGAATGTCGGATGGATTATGATGCGCACGATGTTCATTTCCGGTGCGATAAGCGGACTTGTGGGGTTCATAATCGTATCTGGGGCCAACTATACGCTCTATAAGGGCGTTGCGAATGGTGTCGGCTTCACTTCGATAACCGTTGCATGGCTTTCACAGCTCAATTCATTTGCCATGATTGCGATATCAATGGTGCTGGCAATTCTTGAGAAGGGAGCCAATACGCTTCAGACAAGGATGCAGATCCCTGCTTCGATTGCGGATATCATCACGGGTATCCTCCTTTTCTGCATGCTCAGCTCTGAATTCTTCATCAACTACAGGCTTATCATCCGCGGTAAGGGAGAAAAGGAGAAGGAGGTGAAAGCATGACAACTCTGATTGCACTGATAGTCGCTGCTGTTACCTTCGGGACGGTTCTCATGTATGGAACTCTCGGAGAGATCCTTACCGAGAAGTCCGGCAATCTCAATCTCGGTGTTGAGGGAATCATGTATATGGGAGGAGCTTTCGGCCTTGCTGGTGCTTTCTATTATGAGAAAGCTGTAGGTACAGCCGCCAGCGGTCCTGTTGCAATAACTATTGCAATACTTGCAGCCTTCGCAGCAGGCATGGCGGCATCCGCGATCTACAGCTTCATAACAATCACTCTCCGGGCCAACCAGAATGTTACAGGCCTTGCACTTTCGATATTCGGCACAGGAATAGGGCAGTTCGTAGGCGAGTTCATGAGGGTGAGTGAGAAAGGCTATGTAGCGCTGAGCAATGATCTCAAAGATGCATTCTCTGCGGCTATTTTCCCTGATTTCATGATAAGAATACCTGTCATCGGAAGCATATTATTCTCCCATACGGTGTTCTTCTATCTTGCTGTCGTGCTTGCAGTCCTCATGTATCTCTTCCTGAAGAAGACACGGTACGGACTCTATCTTTCAGCTGTGGGAGAATCTCCCTCGACAGCCGATGCTGCGGGTATCAATGTCGCTAAGTACAAGTACCTTGCAACGACGATCGGCGGCGGTATATCCGCAATCGGCGGCATGGTATACATCATGACTACAGCGGGGTGTGTTTGGAACCATGAGGGTCTCTCCGGCGTAGGCTGGCTTGCTGTCGCTCTCGTTATCTTCTGCATGTGGAGACCGCTGAATGCAATATGGGGATCCGTCCTCTTCGGTGCGATGATGATCATGTACCTCCGTGTGTCCGTGCCATTCATCCCGACAGAGATCTATAAGATCCTTCCATATATCGTTACAGTAATCGTTCTCATCCTCACAAGCATGAAGAACAGCCGCGATAAGCAGCCTCCTGCATCGCTTGGCAACAATTATTTCAGGGAGGAGAGGTGAAAAATCTGGACTGCTGTGATATGCAGTCCTTTTTTATAGTGCTAGAATATAGCCATAAAGGTTTGCAATTGTCTGTTCGTCGAAGATGACGGAATCCGTTCCGTCCTGATAGTGAAACTTTTAAGGAGAGCATATGAAGAAAATTTCGTTCGTTCTTATTGTGCTGGCTCTGATTTCAGGTTTTGTTTTCGCCAGCGGCAGCAGCGAGTCTGCAGCTCCAGCTGATAGCAATACCGTTAGAGTCGGTCTTCTCTGCATTGGTGATGAAAACGATCAGGGATACACCTACAACTTCATCAGAGGCCGCGATGAGGCTACAGAGATGCTCAAGGCAGATGGCATCAACGTAGAGTGGGTGACAAAGTACAACATCGGTGAGGATGCAACATGCAGAGATGCCAACATCGAAGCTGCTGAGGAAGGATGCCAGATCATCATCAATAACAGCTACGGTTTTGAGCCTTTCATGCTTGAGGTCGTTGATGACTATCCAGAGATCGAGTTCATCAGCTGCACCAACTGCGCATCGGCATTCGACGGCAGAGACAATACCCGTAACGCTTTCGCGAATATCTTCGAAGGCAGATACATCGCAGGTGTTGTAGCAGGTCTCAAGCTCCAGCAGATGATCGATGAGGGAACAATCGCTCCGGAAGAGGCTGTCATCGGATACGTAGGTGCTTACTCATTTGCAGAGGTTATCTCAGGATTCACATCCTATTTCCTCGGTGCAAGATCCGTATGCCCATCTGTTACGATGAAGGTTTCATTCGTAGGATCATGGTCAGATGCTACAGCTGAGTCCGATGCAGCTCTCGCTCTTGCTGATCAGGGCTGTGTGATGATCTCCCAGCATTCTGACAACACAACTCCTGCAACAGCTGCACAGTCACGCGGTGTATTCCATACCGGATACAACAACGACATGACAGGTATCGCTCCTAACGCATCCCTCATCTCCACAAGAATCGACTGGGGTATCTACTTCTATGAGGCCATCAAGGCATATGTCAATGGCGAAGAGATTCCTCAGGACTGGTGCAAGGGAATGGGTGATGGTGCTGTCGTCATGACACAGCTCAATGAAGCAATCGCAGCACCTGGAACAGCTGAGAAGATCGCAGAGGTTGAGAAGGCTATTGCTGACGGAACAATCCAGGTATTCGATACAAGCACATTCACAGTCAATGGCGAGGAGCTTACACATGCATTCGCTCTTGATACTGATGGTGACTTCACAGCAGATTCCGAGGAAGCTGTATACGACGGTGCATTCCACGAGTCTGTATTCCAGTCTGCTCCGTACTTCACAGTGCAGATTGATGGAATCGAGTGGCTCAACGCTGCTTATTGATCAGATCATTCTGATAGTCTTGCCTCTTCGCTGACGGAGAGGCATTATTATTGCATGAAGTATATTCTCTTCGGAGTTAGTTGCGTCGGAAAGACAACATTAGGAAAGCTTATTGCGGAGACATTGGGATATGAATTCAGTGATATGGATGAGAGAATAAGGGAGATATATGGCAGATCCATAGATTTCCAGAATCAGTTTCCATTTGTCTATGAAAGAGATAAGCGCAAAGCAGGGATTATGTCATCTCTTCTGGACTCTGTTTCCGATAATTGCATTCTTTCATATATGCCATGCTGGTATGCCCGGCCTTTGAACGGGATCCTGAATCGTCGGGATACTGTATGCATACGGCTTGTGGATAGTCCTGATAATATATTTGATCGGCTTATATATACTGATGACAACGATCAGCTTCTTCCTGATGATGGATATAAAGAAAAGCATGCAAGCCGTATTATCAGGGACATTAAGGGCGATTGCAAAGCAATGAATAAGGCTATGATCAATATACCACTGATTTTTGATATCAATGGAAGAAGCGCAGAGGAGGCTGCTGCAGATTTAGCAGGCATCATAAAAGCAATCAATAAGAGAGAATCTGCCACTGTCCCAGCATCTTCAAGATGCGAACCTGGATGGTCAAGACTTGTGGAAAAGCTGTCCTAGGATATATGAATAATGAACACCTGATATAAATATAAAAACAGCTTTCAGTTGCTATCATATAGCTATGAATGATTTCCTCAGGACTGAAGAGACTATCGGGATAGGCAAGGGAATGGGAATGTTCTCCATAGGCCATGTATTCTGGATCCTTTTATTCTTTATTGCTCTCTTCCTGATCAAACACCATCGGTCGAAACAGAAGGGACTGTCATCTGTGATTGCCATCCTGATTGCCGCAGATGAGATCATAAAGCATGTTTCCGCTGTTATTACAGGGCAGTGGACATGCAGCCTGCTGCCGCTTCATATATGCTCACTATCTGTATTCGCTGTGATTCTCCATCGCATAACAGGAAAAAGAATCATTGCCGAGTACCTTTATGCGGTATCGCTCCCGACAGCCTTGATGGCGCTTGCTTTTCCTGAGTGGGCTTCGGTACTGCCTTTCTGTAACATCATGTCAATCCATTCTTTTTCGATCCATATACTGATAGCGCTCTATCCATGTCTTCTTCTATATGGAGGATTCAGGCCCTCTGCGAAGAGCCTGCAGATTATCATTCCATTTATTGCTGTTATGATGATATTAATGCATTTTCTCAACAATGCTCTTGGAACCGATTTCTTTTTCATCAATGGTGGAGGAAAAGATAATCCGCTTAAATGGATAGAGGCTTATGCCGGCTCATTGTATCTCCTTGCATTCCCGGTCCTTGCTACTATCTGCTGGATTCCGATGTATGGGATTCCCTGTATCATGAGGGAAAAGGCAATTGCTGGAAAGCAATCCCCTCCGAAGAGGGGATGGTGATCAGAGGCTGTCTCCGAAGTCTTTTCTGAAGGCTTTCACCAGCTTATCCTGCCAGTCTGAGGTCGGTTCAAGCCTGCCGAAGAAGAAACGAAGCGATGATGGCTCCTCAACGAATCTGAGGCCTCCGATGAGATCTCTGTGGTCATAGAGCCATTTGATTCTGTCCACTGCGTACTTCACCTGCGAGAGGGTGAATACACGTCTTGGCATTGCAAGGCGCAGGAGCTCTACGGATGCAAGATGCTCGGATCCATCAGGTTCCCTCTGCTCTGAGACTGTACCTCGTTCCATTCCTCTTATGCCACCTGCGATGTATACAGCGGCTCCAAGTGCTGCAGCAGGGTATTCCTCCTGCCGTACATGTGGGATGAATCTGGATGCGTCGAGATGGCATCCGAGTCCTCCTGGAGGAGTGACAACCGGGACTCCAAGTCTGATAAGCTCATTGGTCATGTACTCGATGAAGAGAGGTCCCTGGGATATGACATCCATGTCCATAGTCTCCTCAAGTCCGACTGCCATTGCCTCCATTTCCCTTACACTCATACCGCCATAGGTAAGGAAGCCTTCGAACATCGGTACAAGCTCTCTCATCTTCGTGTAGAGAGCCTTATCATGTAGCGCGATGCCACCGCCGCGGGCAAAGCCGAGCTTTCTGGCTGAGAAGTATATGATATCCATCTTCGCGGAGATGCGCTTAGTGATTTCCCTGATGGAAAGATCCTTCGCCGCTTCCTCCCTTGTCTTGATGAAGTAGAGGTTATCCTGAAGGAGACTTGCATCGATTACCATGAGCTTGCCATAGCTGTGGACCAGATCCGCAGTGGCTTCCATGTTCTCAAGAGAGAGCGGCTGTCCTCCGATGAGGTTTGTCCCAGCTTCGATTCTTACGAACGGGATTCTTTCTCCTTTCTCGTCAAGGAGCTTCTTCAGCTTGTCCAGATCGAAATTGCCTTTGAAAGGATGATCGCTTGTGATCTGTATGCCCTCATCGATAACAAGTTCCTCAACGCTTCCTCCGAGTCTTGTGACATGGGCCTTCGTCGTCGTGAAGTGATAGTTCATGGGGATTATCGAGCCTTCCTTGACGAATGTCATCGCAATGATGTTCTCAGCAGCTCTTCCCTGATGCGCGGGGAGGAAGTAGTCGGTATTGAAGATCTCCTTGAGCTTATCTGTAAGACGGGTGAATGTGGCACTGCCTGCATAGCTGTCATCAGCAACCATCATAGAGGCCAGCTGCCTGTCGCTCATGGCATTGACTCCGCTGTCGGTGAGCATATCAAGGAATATGTCCTTGTTCTTAAGGAGGAACGTATTGTTTCCTGCTTCAGTTATTGCTTCAGCTCTTCTTTCTACAGGAACAAGATCGAGCTTCTGTACGATTCTTACTTTATGCAGTTCAAGGGGAACATTCTCCCCTGTATAGAATTGGATTTCTGCCATATACCCTCGCTTTTTCTGTAGTTTCTGCAATTGAGAGGGATATGTCAAATAAAAAATCAGATAATATGCAGAAAAATTTATATTTTATGCATAAATATTGAATTTAGAATGCAAACGAAACGAATATCGCGGTGATAATGCCGGAGAAGGAGAGTGCAATACCGCTCATGGCTCCTATATCCTCTCCCATCTCCATGGCTTTCGATGTACCGATGACATGGCTTGCAGTTCCGATTGCAACGCCTGTTGCGATTCTTGATTTCACCCTGAAAAGCTTTGCGAGAAGCGGTGCCATGATATTCCCGAGTACCCCAGTGATTATAAGGGCTGTAACTGTAAGGCTTCGTATCCCTCCTAAAGAATCCGAGATGGCGACTGCGATCGGGGTCGTGACGCTCTTTGGGATGAGAGAGTATTTTAGCTCTTCTGTTATTCCGAATGCTGCTGAAAGCGATACTACCGCGATTACGCTGACAATGCTGCCGACAAGGGTTCCTATGAGTATTGGCAGGAAGTGCGACTTAACGATTTCCCTCTGCCGGTATATCGAGACTGCGAGTATTGTGGTTACGGGGGTGAGGAACATCCCTATGAAATCACCTCCGTTGGCATATACGGAGTAGGGAACACCTGAGACGGCAAGGAGGCCTACAATCAGCATGACAGCGATGAGATACGGATTGAAGACAGCAAGCTTCAGCTTCCTGCTTGCTTTAAGACCGATCCAGTATGCAAGTATTGTGATGGTTGCTCCGAAGAGCGGAGTTGCAGTGATTGCTTCTGCTATCTTTCCGATCATGCGTTCTCCCTCCTTCTCATTATCCTCTCCGTGATCTCGACAGCCTTTGCAGCGGCCAGGAAGGTTATCACAAGGGAAATTGCTGATATAGCAAGTATGTGGATCCATGAAGAGGCAAGGAGATCGGTATATTCAATGATCTCAACGCCGGATGGTACAAAGAAAAGAGCCATGTATTTGATGAAGAACCCTGAAGACGCTTCCAGACCTTCTTCCTTTATCGCTCCGGAAAGCAGAAGGATAAGGAGAAGGAACAGGGATATCACAGCAGGGGGGAATGCAAAGGGAAGCACGGCGGCTATTGCGCTTCCGGAGAGTGATAGCAAGGCTATTATTATTAGCTCGGATAGAGTTTCCATGCCGCCATAATAGCCTTATATCAGCTCTATGTCACTTCTCTTCTTCAAGCTTTTCCTTCGCAACCGCCAGCATAAGCTTGATTCTGTTCTCCTGATTGACCTTCGTTGCCGATGGATCATAGTCGATAGGGACGATATTCGAATCCGGATAGGCTTCCTTCAGCGGTCTTATCATTCCCTTGCCGCAGATATGGTTCGGAAGGCAGCCGAATGGCTGAGTACATACGATATTCCCATATCCTTTCTCGATGAGCTCCACCATCTCGGCAGTAAGAAGCCAGCCTTCGCCCATCTTGCAGCCTCTGTCGATGAAGCGTTCTCCATACTCCTCGAGTTCCTTGAATGAGGCCGCCCTGTTGAATTCGGGATGGCGCAGCACTGCCTCTTCCGACCATTTCTCGACAATGGAGAGTATCGGCATCCCGATATGCTTCATGAGGAATGCGTACTTCATTCTTCCGCCATAGTACTCTTCATCCTTTATTCCATTGGAGAAGCAGTAGAGCACGAATCCCATCATAGGAGGGAGCATGACCTCGCAGTCCTCCTTCTCAAGGAAACCCTGAAGATCGCTGTTCCCGAGACGCGAGTACTTCATATAGATCTCCCCAACGACTCCGACCTTGACTTTCGGGGTGCGTTTCACAGGGATTGCGGCAAAATCATCGGAGATCTCGTTGAGCTTCTTCTTCATATTGCCCCAGAAGTATCCTCTGTTCTTCTCATAGCAGTCTCCGAGGATGACGGTCCATTTATCAATCACCCTATCTGTATCGCCTTTGTTGATCTCATATGGCCTTACCTGATTTGAAAGGAGCATGATGAGGTCTCCATAGACGAGCGCAGTGAATGCCTGGACAAGCATCGAGAAGCTGATCTGAAAGCCTGGATTCGAATTCATCCCCTGAAGGTTCGCCGATATGACAGGAATGTTGCCAAGCCCGGCTCTTTCCAGAGCTTTCATCAGCAGGAAATAGTAGTTTGAGGCTCTGCATCCACCTCCTGTCTGTGAAATAATGACAGCACAGTGGTCTTTGTCGACGATACCCCGGTTGATGGCATCTATGATCTGTCCGATAACAAGCAGACATGGATAGCACATATCATTATGGACATATCTCAGGCCTTCCTGTATGACGGTAGGGGAACTGTTCTCCAGAAGAACAGGTCTGAAGCCATGATTGATGAATATACGCTTCATTATGTTGAAGTGAACCGGTGACATATTGGGTATCGCTATCTGATACCCTGCATCCTTCATCTCCTTCGTAAAGACTTTCTTATCCATTATGGCTCTCTGCCTTTTCCTTCTCTTCTTCCATCTCGAGAGCAGCGAACAGGGATCTCATCCTGATCCTGACAGCTCCGAGGTTTGTTATCTCGTCGATCTTTATCTGCGTATATATCCTGCCTTCGCTTCTGAGGATCTCCCGGACCTCATCGGTTGTCACAGCATCAAGGCCGCAGCCGAATGAGACAAGCTGGACAAGGTTCATGTCCTTCTCATTCGCAATATACCGTGCCGCATCATACATCCTTGCATGGTAGGTCCATTGATTGAGGACATTGACACCGCCTTTCCCGATAAGCGGGGCAATTGAGTCTTCTGTTATCACAGAGGCTCCTAGCTGCACAATCATGCGGTCAATGCCATGGTTTATCTCTGGATCTGTATGATAAGGGCGTCCTGCAAGCACTATGATCGGGCGTTTCTCCTCTCTGGAAATACGTATGATCTCCGATCCTTTGTCCATTATTCTCTGTCTGTAGGCGCTAAGCTCCTCGAATCCGGCTCTCACTGCCTTCAGCGCTTCGTTCTTCTTCACATTGAAGAGCTCTGAGATCCTCTTTGCAAGGTGCTTCTCCGATTCCAGCGAGAGATACCCGAGAACGAGCGGAATGCCTTCCATATCCTGATTGCCTTTTATCACTTCACCATAATAGGCGACGACCGGACAGTTGAAGTGGTTGTTTCCCTTCTCCTCATTGATGTTATAGGAAGAGCAGGGGATGAAGATCATATCCGGGTGCTGGTCAGTCAGGTACCTGATATGCCCATGCATCAGCTTTGCAGGGAAGCATACTGTATCGGAAGGAATCGATGCCTGTCCCTTGATATACAGATCCCTGGAAGAGAATGGGGAAACGATTGCATCATAGCCTAAATAGCGGAAAAGCGTGGAATAGAACGGGAGAAGCTCATACATGCCAAGTGCGAGCGGAAGTCCGATTGTCCCTTTTTCTCCGCCTTTTCTCTCTCTGTAGCTCTCAAGCAGTTCCTGCTTATAGGCATAGAGGTCGTAGCGGTCTGCTGCTGCCGGGGCCTTTCCTGTGAGTGGCTTCTCGCATCTGTTTCCGGAGATGAGACGCCTCTTTGTCCCGAATGTATTGACTGTCAGCATGCAGTGGTTCGTACAGCCATTGCATCTTACGCTCTTGATTGTATGCTTCAGTTCATCAAGTTCCTCAGGGCTTATTGTATGGCTTACTCGCAGATCCTGCCTCTTTGCCATCATCTTCGCATACAGCGCTGCTCCGAATGCTCCCATGAGCCCCGCAATCTGCGGCCTGACGACTTCAAGACCAAGTTCCTTCTCGAATGATCTCAGCACAGCATCATTGAGGAATGTTCCTCCCTGCGTGACTATCCTGCGGCCAAGCTCTTCGGGATTTGCAGTTCTTATGACTTTGTAGAGCGCATTCTTGACAACGCTTATGGCAAGGCCTGCGGAGATATCATTGATGGATGCTCCATCCTTCTGGGCCTGCTTCACCTGTGAGTTCATGAATACCGTGCATCTCGATCCGAGATCGACAGGTTCCTTTGCCGTTACAGCAAGCTGTGCAAACTCCTCTGCGGATTTCCCGAGTGTATTGGCGAATGTCTGCAGGAATGATCCGCATCCGGATGAGCAAGCCTCATTGAGGAATATATCGTCGATGACTCCGTCACGTATGCGGAAGCATTTTATGTCCTGGCCGCCGATATCGATGATGAAATCCACATCAGGCATGAAGTGCTTCGCTCCGATGAAGTGGGCCTCTGTCTCGACAAGGGAGTAATCCAGCGAGAACGCTGTCTTCATAAGATCCTCACCGTATCCGGTGGATGCAGATGCGGCGATTGTTATCGCAGGGTAAGCATCATAGAAAGAGGAGAGGAATGAGTGCACAGCCTGGACAGGATTGCCGTTGTTCGGGCTGTAGCGTGTGAGCATGAGCTCTCCATCCTCGGAAATTATGCACATCTTTATCGTCGTGGACCCGGAATCGATCCCGAGATAGGCCCTTCCCGAATATCCATTCGGGTTGCGGAAAGGCACAGCGGCCTTAGCATGGCGCTCTTTGAATGCCTGATACTCCGCTTCATCCTTGAAGAGAGGATCGAGCTTTACGAAATCATTCTTGCCCTTATAGCTTTCAAGGGCTCCGATTACCTCGGATATCCTCATCTTCTTCCCGCCGGGAGAGAGTGCGGACCCCATCGCAACATAGTAAAGGGAGTTCTCCGGGCATATGCCCTTTGTCTCCAGCGCTTCATCGAAGAAATACCGCAGTCTATGGATGAATGTGAGCGGGCCTCCGAGGTATATGACCTTGCCTTCGATCTTGCGTCCCTGCGCAAGCCCTGCGATTGTCTGGTTGACTACTGCCACCAGAACTGATGATGCCACATCCTCGATCCTTGCACCCTGGTTTATGATCGGCTGTATATCGGATTTGGCGAAAACACCACATCGTGATGCGATCGTATAGATCTGCGTAGACTGCTCGCTCAGTCTATCGATATCATCGCGGCTGATGCCGAGAAGCGTTGCCATCTGATCGATGAATGCGCCGGTTCCTCCCGCGCATGTCCCGTTCATCCTGACTTCAAGGCCGTTCTTAAGGAAAAGGATCTTAGCATCCTCTCCGCCAAGCTCTATGATTGTATCCGTATCGGGTATGAATGTCTTTGCAGCAACACGCGTTGCATAGACTTCCTGAACAAATGGTATTCCCGCCGCTTCCGCAAGCCCCATTCCTGCAGATCCGGAGAGCGCTATCGATACCTCTTCATCACCGATTGCAGCCATCATGCTGCTGAGCATCTCCCTGCCTTTCTCGATGATCTGCGAATAGTGCCGCTGGTAATCACTGTAGACGAGGGTGTTGTCCTCCCTCATCGCGACAGTCTTCATCGTTGTAGACCCTACATCTATACCAACTTTCAGCATGACTAAGAATTTATATGAAAAGGATTAAACGGGCAAGTGCCTGGTAAGGGAGAGTATTATCAGAATGGCAAGGGATAGAGCTGTTCCTATGATGACTCTCTCCATAATGCACCGCTTTCCCTCCTTTCTGATGAGAAGTACGGCAGATGAGGATGAGACGAGAATCATTCCTCCGAGGTTGGCAGAAAGAAGCAGGAGATCCGGAGAATGATGCAGATTCCCAAGAAGCGAGACTGCTGCAGCCGGGCCGATAAGCGCTGCTGTGATATATGGAACAAGGACAGGATGAACGGCAGTTGCATCTGAGAGGACCTTTGCAGAAGATGGGTAGGAAGCAAAGGCCTGCATTGCGGTTATCGCGAAGATGTATGCAAGAAGCATCGGGTAATCGGCCTTCAGAAGCGCTTTTCTGTCGAAGATCACGACGACTGCGAGGAATACGATCAGAAGATCGAACCAGAAGAAGATATCCGAAGCAGAGAGCGCCACAACGATCAGAAGACAGATATGGAACATGATGAACGATCTGTTTCCGGGCTGAGCGTAATCCTTGCCATGCATGTATATCCTGTCAGCAGGTTTTCTTATCATGGCTATGATCATGGATACAGCGATGATCGGTATGGAGATAATGACAGCCGGATACATCGTATCTATTGCTGACACCCCATAGAGCGATGAAACGATGATATTCTGGGTATTCCCTGAAGGCAGCAGCATCGATCCTGAATACGAGGCAGTTGAGATGATGGCTGCAGCTATGCCTTTATACTGCTTCCTGTCCGCTCCATCCAGCACTCTGTCGGAGATCGCGATGAAGGAGAGCGATGAATAGAACGCTGTAAGGAATGGAGCTGTTATGAAAGAGCAGATTGCAGTGAATGCTATTGCGGCAATGGTGTACTGCATGGAAGATGCAACACCTTCAAGCGCCGAGTACGCATTCTCTCTTGCAAGTCCATTTGCAGCTGTGGAGATCATGAACAGCGTGAAGAAAGCCTGCCATGGAAGGGCTACGGCAAACTCTCCTGTAGGGGGCGACAGGAGGAAGGATATCAGCATGATCAGGGCTGCAATGGCCGCAGGATAGTACTTACGCATCTATTTCCCTTCCGTTCGCATCAAAGGAATAGACGACTGTTTCCCTGATGGCTTTCTCTATGATTCCATCCATGCTGAGCTCCTCGAAGTGCCTCTTAGATACGCTCTTTACCGGGCGTGTCACAGGATGCTTCGGCGAAAAGACAACGCAGCAGTCCTCGTAAGGGAGTATCGATGTATCATAGGTCCCGATCCTTTTTGCTTTCTCTATGATCTCTTCCTTATCCATTCCTACGAGAGGTCTTATGACAAGAAGGTCTGTCATGCTGTCAGTGAATGACATCGCATCGATTGTCTGGGATGCAACCTGGGAAAGTGCTTCTCCTGTGATGATTGCGGAAGCTCCGTTGGCGGTTGCTATTCTCTCAGCTGTCTTCATCATTGCAGCACGGAACATCAGGGTTGCCTCTTCCTCATATCCATTGTCGCGGATATAGAGCTGTCCTTCCGTGAATGGGACGACGAAGAGCCTCAGCCCCTGGAGATATGGTGCAATCAACGATGCAAGTGTCTTTACCTTCTCAAGTGCAAGCTCTGATGTATATGGATATGCATGGAAGTAGATGGCATCTGCTCTCATGCCGCGTCTTGCCATCATGTATCCTGCGACAGGGCTGTCTATGCCACCTGATAGAAGCAGCATTCCCTTTCCTGCAGTTCCAGACGGCAGTCCTCCTTCTCCTTTATTCTCATCTGTGTAGAGATATGCCTCATTCCTTATCTCGCATGTGAGGGTATAGTCAGGATGGTCCAGATCCACTCTGATATCCGGATAGAGCGATGTGACGACCGATGCGAGCTCTATCGCGATATCGTGGGAAGTATAGGGGAATGTCTTATCCTCGCGCTTTACCGTTATCCTGAAGCTGCCGCTGCTGCTGAAGGAGGATGACGGAAGTATCTCAAGAGCTTTCGCTTTGATTGCTTCCATGTCCTTTTCTGCTCTGTGGGCTCTTGCATATCCTGTGATACCGGTTGTTGTCGAAAGTGCTTTCTCTATAAGCTCATCCGGCACTTCATCGCTTATGTAGGCGTAGAGCCGTCCCTTCTGCTTGCCGATCTCTGAACTATATGGCCTGAGCTTATCTTTGATATTATGTCTGAGCCTCTTTTCGAAGAGATTCCTGTTCCCGCCTTTGAGCGAGATCTCTCCTTCTTTTATCAGGTAGAGCTTATTCTCCATTGCTTATCTCCTTGACTGCCTTTATGAATGCATCTGCGCTTTCTCTATCCGTATCGCCGGAGAATGATATCCTTACGGCATTCCTTGCCTTGCTGCTTCTGATCCCCATGCTCAGCAGTATCTTCTCGCCTTCGCCTTTTGAGTTGTTCGAGCATGCTGAGCCGGAAGATGCGGCTATGCCTTTATCAGATAGCATCCTCACATAGACTTCCGAAGGAAGAGGCGAGACGAATGATATTATATATGGAGATGAATCCTCTGGGGAGAGGATCTCCATCCCGAGATCTTCCAGTGCTTTCCGTATTTCCTGGTTTATTCCGCTGATTCTTTCATATTCTGAGCCGAAGCTGCCGAGCCATGACAGCACAGCCTGCTCCAGAGCCGCGATTGCAGGGAGATTCTCCGTTCCTCCGCGCTTTCCTCGTTCCTGGCCACCTGCAGGAGCAAGCGGACGGAATGATGCCGGATTCTTCAGATACAGCATTCCTATGCCTCTTGGCCCGTTGATCTTGTGTCCTGAGAATGATGCTCCGTCTATCCCCAGTTCCTGTATATCATAGGGGACCTTGCCAAGCGCCTGTACAGAGTCGGAGAAGAAGAATATCTTCCTGTTTCCCTGCCTCTCGTATTCCCTGACTGTCCTGACGAGCTCTTTTATATCCTCCCTGGCTCCTGTCACATTGTTCACAGCCATCACCGCTACAAGCTTTGTGTCAGGTGTGAGAAGCGCCCTGAGCTCCTCTGGATCTGCTTTTCCGCCTTTTGCCTTCAGAACCACTGTATCCCAGCCATGATGCTTAAGGATCGGAAGCCATGATGATACGGCTTCATGCTCAATCGATGAGATGATGATGCGCCCCGGCTCATTGAATAGCAGAGAGGAGAAGACCGTTGCAATCGATTCCGTAGCACCGGATGTGAAGAAAAGCGATGATGGCGGAATCGACATGGCTGATGCTATTGATTCCCTTATCCTTTCCAGTTCTTTCCTGGCTTTTATCCCATCCCTGTGGACAGAGGAAGGATTTGCGAAGAACTCTCTTTCCGTCTTTATATATGCCTCAAGCGCATTCTCTGAAAGCCTTGTAGTCGCAGCATTGTCAAAGTATAGATCCATGATGAGTATTACATTGTTTTTCGCCCTTTTCTGCAAGCGGTCTGATCCGTATAATGGGTTTCCATGGAAAGAATATTCAGTGTGCCGCTCAAAGGCGGTACCGTAACAGATGTATATATGCTTGATACGATGGGGGAGCTTGCAGATGTCCTCAGTGAGCAGGGAAGCTCGATTCTCATCTCCGACGAGAACGCATCCCGTCTCCTTCCATCTATTCCCGGAGGGGCAGTCATCATACCGCCTGGGGAGAAGGAGAAGAGCTGGGAAAGCGTTGAGAAGATGCTTGAAGGGGCTGCCTCCCTCTCATTGGCACGTGATAGCGTCTTCGTTGGTTTCGGAGGCGGTGTAGTCCTGGATCTTGCGGCTTTTGCCTCATCTGTATACATGCGCGGCGCACGGCTTGTCCTTGTGCCGACAACGCTTCTTTCGATGGTAGACGCAACGCTTGGGGGAAAGACAGGATTTGATTATCTCGGAATAAAGAATCTTGTCGGCACATTCTATCCGGCAGAATCGGTGCTTATTGTACCGGAGACATTGAGAACGCTGCCGGATTCCGAGTTCCGTTCAGGTCTTGGAGAGGTCGTGAAGCATGCCCTTCTATCAGAGGATGCAAGGCTCTGGGAATTCCTTGAGAGCAGCCATGATCTTATAATCGCAAGGGACAGGGATGCCCTTTCCGAGATGATACGGCTGTCGCTGGAGGTGAAGATCTGGTACATAACAAGGGATCCCGAGGAAAAGAAGGGGATAAGATCGGCGCTGAATCTCGGACATACATTCGGACATGCGCTTGAATCGATGAATGGATTCTCCATCTCCCATGGGGAGGGGGTTGCATGGGGTATGCATAAAGCCCTTGCTGCAGGGCTGGCTCTCGGACTGACTCCGGATGATTTCGCAGCGCGTGCTCTCTCTCTTCTGCGGCTTTACGGATTCAATGGGGACCATATGATTCCCGATGGGAGGTTTCCGGCTTTCATGAAAGCTATCAGGAGCGATAAGAAGAAGAGCGGTGGAAGCGTGAAGTTCGTTCTGATGGAAGGTCAGGGAAAACCTGTTCTGACCGCGCTTGATGATAATGCCGTCAAGGCTGCTGTCAAAGGCTTCAATTGACCCAGCAGGTGTAATGTCTTATTATCTCTGAGTAATACAGGATTAGGGGTTTCTTGAAAGATGAAGAGCGCTAGGCTGAGTATCAGCCAGGAATATCTCAGGTTCACCATCGAGGCTGATGGGGAATCGCTGACTGAAGAGCTGGAGAAGACATTCTCAGACATACTTGAGGGAGATCTCTCAGGTGATGGTGCTGTGGCTTCGTATATTCGTTCTGAGCATCTTGATTCCGGTACTGATGACAATATCACCGATGAAATGTCCAGATACCCTGGGACACGCTGTCTTGTGAATTACTTCGGGATAAAGGATAAACCACGGCTCAAGCGCATAGATAAGATGATTTCGTCCCTGCGTACGGCTGAGCTTCTCCGATCTCCTCTGGATATGCCCTTCACCTTTGATTATCTCAAGGCAGTCCATTCCCATCTTTTCGGAGACATCTATCCTTCCGCCGGTATGATAAGGAGATCCCTTTCATCAAAGCATACGGAGTTCTGTCAGCCTGAGTATATAGAGAACCAGGCAGGGATTCTCTTCTCGAAGCTCCGTGATGATGGGTATCTCAGATCGATCGATGATGTAGATGATTTCGTCAATGAACTCGCATATTACATGGGAGAGATGGAGGCCCTCCATCCATTTGTGGATGGAAACGGCCGTGCAACGAGATTCTTCTTCAATTCACTGGCGCTTGAGGCGGGATATGAGATAGGGTGGGGAAGTGCTGATCCTGACCATTTCCTCGAAGCTAATGTTGCGGCTCTGGATGGTGATTACCAGGCATTGATAGACGTGCTTGAGGAGATTGTCATTCCCCTTTCAGAGGACTGATCACATAAGGGAGAGCTTCCTCGCCAGATCCTCTATGCCAAGGTATCTGAATACTGTTTCCTTCAGATCGACGAAGGTCTCTATGATCATTTCCATTACCATGTTTTCCGTATTGTCTGGCGATACGTAATCAAAATCACCCTGCGGTCTCTCTCCAGTAGGGACAAATGGAGTGAATGACCAGTCCGAGGTATTGAATGAGCTCTCTACTTCCGCTTCGATATCATCAGGAAGGGCAGGATAGAAATCAAGGCCTGTTATCCTCTCGACATCATCCACGGAGATGGCGAATGACTGCAGCGAGTTGTCGGATCCTTCATTTGGAAGAACGAATCCGATAGCTTTGTACTCTGGTTCTGTGTAATCAAGGAACACTTTATAGAATCTCTTCGGGACAGCAACCTCATTCTCTCCGATAGTCTCATACGGTCCATCTGTCAGTACCGGCCCCGTTGTGATGTATATGCTTCCGTTATTGTATGCAGCCGTTCTTGCGACAGCTTCGAGATCCGCCCAGATGCCTCTGTTGAATGATGGGGCCTGAGGAGCCATATTGGAAAGATAGAATGTATCGCTCATCGCTTCCCCTGACCATTTGAAATCAGCTGCGGCTGCCATATGCCCTCTGTCATATCCGCTTCCTCTGTAGTCCTGAAGAGAAGCGGAACCTGTAGGAACAAGGGGATCCTGGCGGAAATTGTCATCGCGCTCAGCTGCATCTCCCAGTACCTCATCCCTTGTCAGTTCATAAGCGACCCAGGAGGGGAGCTCATACTCTTCATTATAGGAAAGAGTATAGCCCGTATGGTTTATTATCGCTTCTCCTGGAATCGGAGAGGGAAGCTCAAGTCCTGGAATCGATTCTCCTGTCTCTGACGTAACTGTCTCTGACGATGATGGCGTCAGGAATGAAAGCACGAGGAACAGCACAATAAGGACTATGAGAAGTACTGCTATTCTCCTGAGAAGTTTCCTTTTCCTATTCTTTTTTCCTGCCATGGATTCTGAATCCCTCCTTTATGCATCCTGCACATTCCAATGAGACATATATGACAGCAAATGCGATGTATACGGCTATTATTGATTTCATATCGCCTGGAAGCGTATTGTTGATGAACAAAGCCTCTGTCATCATTGATGAAGATCTGTAGTTCACGACCAAGGCGACATGCATGTTGTTCACCGTGTGCATTGCGATTACAGCCTCGAATCCACCGGAAGCCGCTCCCAGAAGAGCCGCAAGCGCTCCCCATGAGAAGTAGTATACAGCAGGAAGCAGGGCATTTGATGCTGCCCCGATCTCCCTGTTGCCAAGATGTGGCAGAAGAAACAGAAGCCCTGAGAACAGTATGAAAGGAATTGCCTTCATCGCATCAGATGGCCAGTTCTCCCCATATCCTATGCGGCATGGCAATGCTCTGAAGAACAGCTCCTCTGATGCTGCCTGGATCGGAGTGCAGATGAGTACGACGGCAAACTCAGCTAGGAATATGACAGGTTTAACTCCTGTTGGCTCAATGCTGTCTGCGTATAGAAGATCCGTAGCCGCCAGAAGCACTGCATAGACAGCCCCTGCGATAAGCATGCTCCTAGGTCTTATTCTCTGGCTGATAAGCTCTGATACCGGTATATGGATGAATCCTGATCCTGCTGTGATTATGATGAATGCCGCGATGTATGGTATATGTATGGCAATATATCCTCGCAGGAATTCCGGGATAGGCGCTATCATCTCCGGATTGAGCACTATTGCTATCTGCGCAATCAGGAAGACAATGGCAGTGAATATCATCAGTGCTATGCAGGACAGCTTTTCCATAGGGAGAAGGTAGCATAATATGAGAATAAAAAACAGGCAGATGAATGAGGTGAACCCTCAAAGCTGGACCTGAAATAAGCTTAGGCGGGCCTGTAAGATAGTTTGTGTAAATGGGAAATGCTACTGTAAGGAAGGAGATACAGCAGATGACCAAGAAAAGCACAAAGGAAAAGGATGCCATCGACCAGATACTCGACCAGCTGGACCTGCAT
>CALXKS010000045.1 GCA_944389015.1 uncultured Spirochaetaceae bacterium | reverse complement strand
GATGACTCTTGTCGATTATCCAGGAAAGGTTGCAGCGATACTCTTTACAGGCGCATGCAATTTCCGCTGCCCATTCTGCCAGAATGCCGCTCTTGTTCTTCATCCTGATACTGAGGATGTCATATCTGAGGATGAGATATTCTCATATCTCAGAAAGAGGAAAGGGCTTTTGGATGGAGTAGTGATCACAGGCGGTGAGCCAACGCTTGCTCCTGATCTTCTGGACTATATAAAGCGCATCAAGGATATCGGATACAGTGTGAAGCTCGATACCAATGGCTACAGGCCTGATGTGATGGCAGCGGCTGTTGAGAGCGGAGTGGATTATATTGCGATGGATATAAAGAACTCGCTTGATAAATACCCTGAGACTGCAGGGATTGCGAACTTCGAGCCATCCCTTATAGAGCGTTCCGTTAAGTATCTTGCAGAGGATAGGATCGCATATGAGTTCCGTACTACTGTCATGCATGAGCTTCATGATGAAGAATCTTTCAGGAAAATAGCGTATCTGGCGAGAAACTGCCATAATTATTATCTGCAAAGCTATTCAGATGCAGGAGATATCATCAATCCAATATTTTCACCGCCATCGACGGAAGAGCTTGAAGCCTATAGTGCAATACTAAGAACCTATATAGAAAATGTATTCATCCGAGATAGGTGATATACACTATATATAGCGTAGTATAACTTTAATAGCACTTTCTGTTGTGGTTATGCTATTGCATACTCTATCCTGCCGTGCTATAGTGTCCTCTACCGCTGGAAGCGGGAGGAGTATAAATGTATCAGGTAGTAAAACGCGATGGACAGATTGTCGGCTTCGATATATCGAAGATCTCAGCAGCGATAAAGAAGGCATTCGATTCGATTGAGAAACCTTATGATGATAACGTAATCGATTTCATCTCCCTGAAGGTTACTGCAGCATTCTCGTCGAAGGTCAAGGATGGGAAGATCGCAGTTGAGGATATCCAGGACTCTGTAGAGGAGGTCCTTGGTGAAGCAGGCTATGGTGATGTCGCGAAGAGCTATATCCTCTACCGTAAGCAGCGTGAGAAGATGAGGAACATGAAGTCCACCATCCTTGACTACAAAGGAGTTGTGGACAACTATCTCAAGCTCAATGACTGGAGGGTGAAGGAGAACAGTACCGTAACATACTCAGTCGGAGGCCTTATTCTCTCCAACAGCGGTGCAATCACAGCAAACTACTGGCTTTCAGAGATCTATGATGAGGAGATTGCGAATGCCCATCGTTCCTGCGATATCCATATCCATGATCTCTCGATGCTCACAGGATACTGCGCAGGCTGGTCGCTCAAGCAGCTTATCCAGGAAGGACTTGGCGGAATCCCCGGCAAGATCACATCAAGCCCAGCATCACATCTTGCGACGCTCTGCAACCAGATGGTCAACTTCCTTGGAATACTCCAGAATGAGTGGGCCGGTGCTCAGGCATTCTCATCATTCGATACATACCTTGCTCCATTCGTGAAGAAGGATCACCTTACATATAATGAGGTCAAGAAGTGCATTGAGTCCTTCATCTATGGTGTGAATACTCCTTCCAGATGGGGAACCCAGGCTCCGTTCTCGAATATAACGCTTGATTGGGTATGCCCGGAGGATCTGAAGAATGTTCCTGCAATCGTAGGTGGCAAGGATCAGGATTTCACATATGGCGAGTGCCAGAAAGAGATGGATATGGTCAATAAGGCATTCATCGAGATCATGATCGAGGGAGATGCCGAGGGCAGGGGATTCCAGTATCCTATCCCGACATATTCAATCACGAAGAACTTCGACTGGTCGGAGACGGAGAACAATAAGCTTCTTTTCGAGATGACTGCCAAGTATGGCACTCCATACTTCTCCAATTACATCAACTCCGATATGTCTCCTAATGATGTAAGGTCGATGTGCTGCCGCCTCCGCCTTGATCTCAGGGAGCTGAGGAAGAAGTCCGGTGGTTTCTTCGGTTCTGGAGAGAGCACAGGTTCTGTAGGTGTTGTTACAGTCAATCTCCCACGCATTGCCTATCAGGCGAAGGATAAGGCTGATTTCTATAAGAGACTTGACAGGATCATGGATATCTCTGCCCGCTCTCTCAAGGTGAAGAGGACTGTCATCACGAAGCTTCTTGAGGAAGGTCTCTATCCATATACCAAGAGATACCTCGGAACATTCGAGAACCATTTCTCGACAATCGGTCTTGTCGGAATGAATGAGGCATGCCTCAATGCATCCTGGCTCGGTGTCGATCTCGGCGATAAGAGGGCACAGGACTTCGCTGTGGAGGTTCTCAATCATATGAGGGAAAGGCTTTCGGATTATCAGGAGCAGTATGGTGATCTCTATAACCTTGAGGCAACACCTGCAGAGTCCACATCCTACAGACTTGCAAAGCATGACGTGGAGCAGTTCCCAGACATCATCACAGCGTCCTCCGATGAGAATGCTCCGTACTATACGAACTCCTCTCATCTTCCTGTTGGATACACCGATGATATCTTCCAGGCTCTCGATGTCCAGGACAGGCTGCAGACGCTCTATACATCAGGGACGGTATTCCATGCCTTCCTCGGGGAGAAGATGCCGGACTGGAAGAGCGCAATGGTTCTTGTCAGGAAGATCGCAGAGAACTATGAGCTTCCTTACTATACGCTCAGCCCGACATACTCCGTGTGTTCAGAGCATGGCTATATAGCAGGCGAGGTATACAGATGCCCACATTGCGGCAAGGCAACAGAGGTATATTCGAGGATCACAGGATACTACCGCCCTGTCCAGAACTGGAATGTCGGCAAGGCTGAGGAGTTCAAGGAGAGAAAAACCTATGATATCCCTAATTCCAAGCTGACTCATCAGGGAGTCGTGAAGGCAAAGACTGCAGAGGAGAGCGTATTCGCTTCCGAGCAAAGCGGGGATGAGATGCTTCTTTTCGTGACAAAGACATGCCCGAACTGCCGCATTGCAAAAGCAGTTCTCGATAAAGCCGGAATGAAGTACAGGGTAGTGGATGCCGAGGAGAACATGGATCTCTGCAAGAAGTATGGAATCGTTCAGGCACCGACCCTTGTGTCCTTTACAGATGGTGTGGCAACCGTCGTATCAAATGCGTCTCAGATCAGGGCATTCGCCGAAAGCGCTGTCTGATCCGATATAATAACTCCAATTCTTTCCGGGCAGGCTAGCTTGCCCGGATTTGTATATAAATAGACTTCCTGGGGGCTGTCAAGAATTCTGTGTAAATGGAATTCTCAATCATAGTTTGACCCTATCTCCAAAGACAATGGAGAACTGGTTAAGGGCAAGCCCCCAGTTCCTGATCGGCTGAGTCCATTTCTGGCTTGCTTTTCCAATGGCAAGATACATGATCTTGTAGACCGAGTCATCATCCGGGAATGCTGAGCGGTTCCTGGTCACCTTCCTGAGCGAATAGTTCAGGCTCTCGATGGCATTCGTGGTGTAGATGACCCTTC
>CALXKS010000044.1 GCA_944389015.1 uncultured Spirochaetaceae bacterium | reverse complement strand
TCGCATAAATCGGTTTTGAGAATTGGCAGCACCCACTAATCGGTACAGAGCAGGACTCCGGTCCTGCTTTGTGCATTAAAACAGCGTGCAAGAGTCAGAATCCGGCCATCCGGGACAGAATATCCCCTTGGCAGGAGTGGAATCCGGTATCCATCTGAGGATCAGCTGGCCTGCTGTTCTATCCTGAACCAGAAAGGCGTTCCGGCCCGGCAGGTCGCAAGCCGTATGGAATACCTGAGGGCATTGCCTGCCATGCATAGGATCATCCATTCCGTCTCGATGTTGATGATCCCATGCGTACGGAACCTGCGGTAGCCGAATGCGGCCTTGAGAAGGGAGAAGGAGCCCTCAGCCTGTATGCTCCTGTTTATCCTTATCTCTATCCCCTCATCGCTGGTTATCAATGCCTCGCTCTTCCTTCTGTATCTCTCGGCCTCAATATCTATCGTGAGCCGCTTGTAACCCTGCCTTGTGGCCTGGGAGAGCATGCACTGTTTCCTCAATGGGCAGCTCTTGCATCCTCTCCTTGCCTCATACACCTGGCCTTTGGCCGTGTCATCCACATGGTAGAGCCTATGCCCCCTCATGCAGGTGAATGTGTCAGCATCCTCATCATATGCATAGTTGCATTTCAATGAAGGGTTCGCCTTGCTTTTCCCCTTCCTGTCCTCATCATGGTGCTGCGTCTTGATGTATGCCTTCTTCCCATGCTCCTCAAGCCACCTGTAGTTCTCCTTTATGTCATAGCCTGAATCCGCGCAGTACGAATCATAGGAGAACCCTTCCTCCTCAAGTCTTTCGAGCATCGGTATCATCGTGCGGTAGTCAGTCCGGTCCATGAATGCCCCGCAGGCAACCACATAGCCGTTCTGGACAAGGTTCTGCATATTGTATGCCGCCTTGAGCTGTCCGTTCCTCATGTGGTCTTCCTTCATCCTCATGAATGTCGCATCCTCATCGGTCCTGGAAAGGCTCCTTCTTCCGGTTTCCTTCATATTCCGTATCCATGAGATGTAATCCGTTATCCTCCTCTTCTCCTCCCGCATCTTCTTCCAGTCCCTCTGCTCCTGTGAGAGATGATGGCCGTGCCCGCTTGATTGGTTAAACCTGATGCCTCCCTTCTGCATGAGGGCTTCGAATGAATCGATGACCGCCATAGCATTCTTCTCTGTCACCTCCGCTTCAAGTCCATAGGAAGCCGAAATCGCGGAGATCCTTGAGAAAGCCTTAACAAGGTTCTTCTCGCAGGCAGAGAGCCATACGAATGTGTATCTCCCTGCTGCGCTCTCTATCTTCGTCCCATCCTGGAATACAGTACGCCCATCAAGCTCCCCAAGCTCCCTCAGCCTCATCACGCTCTGCCTCATGATGTCTGCTATCGCGTCATGGTTGCTGCGGATGAATCTGTCTATCGTGGAGTGGTCTGGTATCCTGTCCATGCCGAGGACCTTCATGCATACGCAGTCCCTCTTCATCAGCTTCTCTATCTCCCTGGAGGAGAATGTGCCATTCATGTATGCATAGATGATCAGGACCATCATCTTCGAGGGATGAAGGCAGTATGGCCGACCTCTTTTCTCCTTGCGGCAGAAGAGGGAGTAGTCAAGGGATGAATACAGTGCATCCAGCGCTTCTATGTATGAGGAATATGTTCCGTCAAGCGGTATTGAGAGGTTCAGATACAGTTGCCCGTTCTCGAGATTGAGGATATTATCATTCATGGCTGTATAGCTTAAGCAAGCTCCTCCTGTTTATTTCTTTGTGGTTATTGAAATTATAACAGAAAAGGCTTGCTTTTTCTATGCCAGAACACCTCAATTTCCAAATTAATTCATTCTATTGGAAGAAATTACGATACTGCGCTCAGACAGCAGAAGACCGCCGCTTTTTGCGACGGTCCCATTTCCTTTCACTCAACATAGAAGAGCATCTCGCCATATGTAGGATAAGGCCAATACTCCCTGCCGACGATCAATTCAAGCTGATCTGCATGCTTCCTGACCTCATCCATTGCAGGGATGATCTCAGAGCGGGAGTAATGCGAAAGCGATGATCCTTCATATCCTGAAGAGAGCTTCACAGCATTATCAAGGACCTTATTTGCTGAATAGAGCTTTGATATAAGCCCTTCGATCTCAGCAAGCCTCTCCTCCTCTGCCGCGATGTTCATTCCAGGAAGTGCTGTCTTCTTCTGGACGATGCCAGAGGCAAGCGCTGAGGAGTATTCCAGTACAGCCGGAAGCACCTGCCTGTTGATCATATCTATAAGGGTGAGGGCCTCTATGTGTATTGTCTTGGAGTACTCTTCATGAAGTATCTCATAACGTGAGTGCATCTCGACGGAATTGTAGATGCCGAACTCCTCAAAAAGAGCGATGTTCTTCGGAGCCATGAAGGTATCATAGGCATCGGGGGTGGAGGAGAGATTCAGAAGCCCGCGCTTTGAAGCTTCCTCAATCCACTCCGAGGAGTAGTTATTGCCATTATAGACAATGCGCCTGTGCTTTATGTATGTGTCATGGACAAGATCCTCGACAGCTTTATCGAAATCATCTGCTGCGGAGAGGATCTCGTAGAACTCATGCAGAGCCTTCGCCACGATAGTATTCATCACGACATTCGGCTCTGAGACAGAGAAGGAGGAGCCAAGCATCCTGAACTCGAACTTGTTTCCTGTGAATGCGAGAGGACTTGTCCTGTTTCTGTCTGTCGTATCCTTCGGGAATGCCGGAAGCACGTGAACGCCAAGCCTGAGCTGTTCCCTTGCCTTTCCTGCTGTCTTCCTGCCCTCTGCTATGGACTCAAGGATCTCAGTCAGATCATCGCCGAGGAACATCGAGACTATTGCAGGAGGAGCTTCATTTGCCCCGAGCCTGTGATCATTGCCGGCAGAGGCAACTGAAACGCGCAGAAGATCCTGATACTCATCGACAGCCTTTATCACAGCGACAAGGAAAAGGAGGAACTGGGCATTATCGCGTGGATTATCACCTGCATCGAAGATATTCCTGCCTGTATCAGTGGACATCGACCAGTTGTTGTGCTTTCCAGAGCCATTGACACCTGCAAATGGCTTTTCATGGAGCAGGCAGGCAAAGCCATGACGCTCTGCGATCTTCTTCATGAATTCCATCGTCACCTGGTTGTTATCCACAGCTATGTTCGCTGTTGTGAATATCGGAGCAAGCTCGTGCTGGCATGGAGCAACCTCGTTATGTGATGTCTTTGCATAGATGCCAAGCTTCCAGAGCTCCTTATCCAGATCCTGCATATATTCAGCAACCCTTGTCTTGAGGGCGCCGAAGTAGTGATCTTCCATCTCCTGACCCTTAGGCGCCCTTGCCCCAAGAAGGGTGCGGCCTGTATAGATCAGATCCTTGCGCCTCATGTAATCCTTCTTATCGATAAGGAAGTACTCCTGCTCAGGACCTACTGTCGTAATGACGCGCTTGACATCCTTTCCAAACAGCCTGAGTATCTTCACAGCCTCCGCCGAAAGTGCCTCCATGCTCCGCAGAAGCGGGGTTTTCTTATCGAGGACCTCCCCTGAATATGAGCAGTAAGCTGTCGGAATGCAGAGCGTATTGTCTTTTATGAAAGCATAGCTTGTCGGATCCCATGCTGTGTATCCACGGGCCTCGAATGTCGCTCTTATCCCTCCTGAGGGGAAAGACGATGCATCAGGCTCTCCTTTTATCAGCTCCTTTCCTGAGAATTCCAGAAGCGCTCGTCCGCCATCCTGAGGGGAAATGAAGGCTTCATGCTTCTCAGCTGTGATTCCAGTCATGGGCTGGAACCAGTGAGTATAGTGCGTACAGCCTTTTTCAACGGCCCAGTTCTTCATTGCATTCGCAACGGAATTGGCTACATTGAGATCCAGATCCTTCCCTTCCTCGACCGTACGGCGCAGAGCTTTGTACACATCCTTGGGAAGCATCTTCCTCATCACATCATCATTGAATACAAGTGAGCCGAAATAATCCGCAGCTGTCTCCATTTCAAATCCTCCACTCCGATACATCTGCTTTTACAGAATTTATGGCAGTATAGTCAACAAGTTTCGCCTATGATGCTGCAATGCTTATTCATCATGCCGATACATAAGCAGAAAGCGCCTCTGATCATGATATTCCATCCATCAGCATTTGCTTTCTGGCCATTTGGGATGGTATAATCTATGGATATATCTAGGAGCAGACTATGAAACTTATACTTTCCATAATCCAGTCAGCAGACGAGGCAGATACCGTACAGGAGCTCAATAAGCACGGCTATTTCGTGACAAAGCTCTCAACGACAGGTGGCTTTCTCAAAGCAAAGAACACTACACTCCTGATTGGAACAGATGATGAAAAGGTGGATGGAGCTATAGAGATACTGAAGAAATATGCAGGGCACAGGATGCAGCTCTCACCTGTTGCCAGCGCTGACATGCGCATATTCAGCCCTTCAGGAGCACATATGGCAGAGGTTCCTGTCGGAGGCGGTGTTGTCTTTGTCGTCGATATAGACAAGGCAGAGAAGTTCTGATAAAAGCTCTGCTATTCTATCAGGCCTTGCGGGATGCAGGGTCCTTTTCTATTCCCAGGATCTCTCCAGTCTGCAGATCTCAGAGACTGTGTTCCATGATACTGCCGGCATCGCAATGCCATCGATTCTCCTTACAGGCATGGCCCCCATGCTCGTCGAGGAGATGAAGAGCGCATCGAAATCCTGAAGCTTATCCTCGGCCGGAGGATTATAGACAACTCCGATGCCAAGCGCTTCTGCGGCCTTCAGAACAGAAATCCTTGTAATTCCAGAAAGGACAAGATCATCGGGCGCTGTATAGAGCTTATTCCCTTTCAGACCGTAGAAATTGCTCCGTGTACCTTCCAGAACAAGCCCGGACCTGTTCACGAGAAGAGATTCAAAGGCACCCTTGCTCTTAGCCTCTTCAAGCGCTATGTACTGCATCAGCAGATTGGAGGTCTTCGCTTCCGGAAGGAATCTCTCCCCATGGTAGAGCGTGCAGTCGATTCCATCGCTGTAATAGCTCGCAGGATATGAGAGAAGGTCCGTATATGTGATAAAAAGCAGCGGGGAATCTCCTCCGACAATCAGGATGCGCATTGTGGCATCCTTTATACTATCGGCATCGATGAGAGATTCTATCGAATCCGCAATCATCCCATCGCTGAACGGGTGGATAAGGTTGATCGCGCTGCAGGACATGGCAAGCCGTCTGAGATGATCATCAAGGTGGACGACATGCCCGCCAAGGACTCTCAATGCCTCATAGACGGAGAAAGAGTACTGCACTTCCCTATAGGTCACAGGAAGAACAGCTTCGCACTCCTTCACTACTCTGCCATTTCTGATTGCGCTTCTTTCCATCACTTTGTGTAATCGATGATCTCGCGAGGCTTCGATCCATTCGGAGGGCCTACGATACCATCATCCTCCATCATCTCTATTAGTCTAGCGGCTCTGTTGTACCCGATCCTCATGCGGCGCTGTAGATATGAGGCAGAGGCGGTCTTGCGTTCATAGCATATTCTCTTTGCCTCCTCATAGAGCACCTCATCGCTATCCTCATCGGAGAAATCGCCGCCGCCTTCACCGATATCCTCAGAAGGCTCTGGATCATCCTCGAAGATATCATCAGTAAGATAATCCGGCTCGCCATTGCGCTTGCTTGCAGAGGAAATGCCATCGACCTCCTCATCCGAAAGGAATGCCCCCTGTATTCTCTTGTTGCCAAGCTGCGCAGGATCCATGAAGATCATGTCGCCTTTGCCCAGGAGATTCTCAGCCCCCTGCTCATCAAGGATGATCCTCGAATTGAGACCTGAGGAAACTGCGAATGCGATACGCGCAGGGAAGTTGCTCTTTATGGTTCCGGTGATGACATCAGCTGATGGGCGCTGCGTAGCAAGGACAAGATGGATACCGGCAGCCCTTGCCTTTGCTGTAAGACGCGCTACGAAAGTATCCACATCCTTTCCGACAGAGGATGTCATTATATCCGCGAACTCATCCATTATGAGCACGATATATGGAAGCTTCTCTGCAGGCAGCTTCTCGCTCTGGATCTTATCATTCAGGCCCTTTATATTCCTCACCCCGAATCTGGAAAGCATGTTATAGCGCCTATCCATCTCATCACAGAGCCATTTAAGAGCCTTCACCACCTTCTTCGGTTCGGTGATCACAGGAGTAAGAAGGTGTGGTATGCCATTATAGATGGAAAGCTCAACCACCTTCGGGTCGATCATTATGAATCTGACCTCTTTAGGGGATCTTGTATAGAGGACTGTGCATATGAACGTATTTATGCAGACCGATTTTCCCGATCCAGTCGTTCCCGCAATCAGCATATGAGGCATCTTCGCGACATCGATGATCTGGGGAGAGCCTGTGATGGTCCTTCCGAGGATCATAGGAACGCTGAGCTTTGCACTGTCAGGATTCTTCTTATACTCCCTGAGCATATCCTTGAATCCGACAACTGCCCTCTTCTTGTTCGGGACCTCGATGCCTACGACCTGCTTGCCTGGCACAGGCGCAAGGATGCGTATATGCACTCCGCCAAGATTGAGGGAGAGCTCATTGTACTTGCTCGTGACCTTAGAGACCAGTGTTCCCTCATGGAGCCTGAGCTCATACATCGTGACTGTAGGACCTTTGACGATATTATCCAGCTCAACTTCGACATTGAACTCAGCGAGTGTCCTGACAATTGTACTGCCAGTCGCTCTCGTCTCATCGTCTATCTCTGTTGATATCCCAGGATAATCATAGAGTATGGAATCACTGGGGAAAGCATACTTCTGCCTGGCTCTCTGTGCGATGCTTCCATAGCCATATTCATTGGATCGCAGATTGCCTATGCCAACGGAGAGCATAAGCTCATTCTCCTGTCTGGGAGACTCCTCTGCTTTTGGTTCTTCCTCCATCGCAGTGGGTTTCTTCTTCGGAGGAGCCGTGAAAGGATCGAAAGTGGAGAGCTTCGCAGGAGCAGGCTCTTTTTCCTCATGCACTACTGGCATCTCTGCTGCCGGGACCTCTTCCTCAGCAGAAGGAACCGGCTCAGCCGCCGGAGTGATCTGAACGGATTCCTCACCGCTCTCTGCCTCTGCAACGAACGCCTTTGATGGGAAATGGGAGACTGATGGACTTCTTGTCAGCGACTCAAACATCCTGTAGCGTGGATGATCCGGGGAGAGATTGGATGGAGCAAAGGATGAAGAGCCATGCTTTTCCGCAGTATCCTTCTTATCCTCGAATCCGATAATAGGAGTCTTGGGCTTCTCCACAGGCTCCTGATTCCTCATCATATTCTCAAGAGTCGCCTCCAGCATCCCGCCTCTGGCAAACGGCTTTGGATGCTTGAAGTCAAAATGGATCTTCTCCTCCTTCTCTTCCTCGCTCTCCTCAGCCTCTTCTCTCTCTATCTCCTTCTTCACCTCTGAGAAAACATCTGTGTCGATGTTCCTATGGGATTCATCATGATAAGTGCCTGCATCCGCTTCCGGAATGACAGGCTCCGGCTCATTAACTGTATCTGATTCTGTCTGATGGATGGTCTTCAGCTCCGGAAGCTCCGCTATATCAGGGAAGACAACGGGCTTCTTCGGATCGATCTCGGAATGAGGAATGAATGGACCTGCTGCAGTAAAGCTCTCTGCAGGCTCTGTATCCGCATTGGCTGCAGCCTTCGCCTCAGCTCTGGCAGCCTTCTTCTCTGCCTTTGCCTCAGCCCTCGCCTCCGCTTTCTCCTGCTTCAGGGCCTCCTTTCTAGCCTTCTTCTCAGCTTTCCGCTCCTCTTTCCTCGCTTCCTTCTCTGCTTTCTTCCTTAGCTTCCTCTCAGCCTTCTCCTTATCCTTCAGATACCTTTCGCCGGCTTTCTCATCACGCTCGATGACACCATCCTCATTCTCCGATTCACTCTCTGATGAGCTGCCATCTTCCTGATCAGCCTGCTTTGCCCTGAACTCATTCTTCTTCCTTATCCGCTTATCAAGCGGAGAGAACACAACAGCAAGAGCTCCATAGAGAAGGATCTCAAGGATTGCGCATATGAAAACAAGAAGCTCCCTTTCAGGATCTATGGCCGACATCAGGAAAAGAGGTTCGGGATTATCCGCAGCAAGGTGGAAATATGCAAGAAAGGTGAAATATATGCATATCCAGAATGGGAATGAAAGAACCATGGTAGCTCTCTTCTTCCTTCTGAATGCAAGGATCATCAGTCCTTCAAGAAAGAGAAAGATACCCAAAGACAAAGACATCGGGTAGCTGCCGAATGAATAAACAGCGAGAACCTGTTCAATGAATGTACTGACAGAAACGGGAAGTGCATTGGACGCAGCAAAGTATCCGGCACAGCCTGCCAGAGCCCCTGCAAGAAGCAGGACAAGCCCAGCAATCAGAGAGAATCTGTATTTCTTCATCTGTTATGCTTCCAGTTGGTGAGAACGCAGAGCGTCCTCCTCTCATCAAGGTATGGAACCTTCAGATCCAGTACCTCCGCATCGAAGGAATAGCCCTCTCCCCTGAGAACATCCAGCTCCGATACGGCATTCTGCCGCTGTCCTTTGTAAAAAAGCGATACAGAAGAAGGACCAAGCACGCTGAGAACATCCTCCGCGATATCATATAGAGGATGGAAAGCCCGTGCTGTAACAGCATCGAATGCCCGCCTCTCCTCTTTCAGATCCTTTTCATCGCACTCTGCGTTCTTTATTCCGGCCCTGGCAATGACAAGGGACAGGAACTGCGATCTTCTCCTCATGCGCTCAACAAGCACGAATCTTCTGTCAGGCATGAGAATGGATAGCACGATTCCCGGGAAACCAGCTCCGGATCCGAGATCCGCTATAACAGAACCAGGGAGCGTCTTCGACATGAAAACAGGATAAGCGGCCGCAGAATCCAGTACATGCCGTATTACAATCTCATCGGGATTCTTATCACCGACAAGCTTATAAGCAGGATTGAAGAGCACTATCTCGCTGATATAAGCCGAAATCCGATCGATCATATCAGCAGAATATGGAACCCCGATTCTCTCCAGGCCGGATTCCAAGAGCTCTCTATCCACGTTCCCTGCTCCTTACCGCCACGCTCAGCACTGCGATATCAGAGACCCTGACTCCGGATATCCTCATCGCCTGTCCGATTGAAAGCGGTCTGACAGCTTTGAACTTCTCCTTTGACTCAGAAGAAATGCCATCAACGCTATCATAATCGAAATCAGAAGGAATGGCCATATTCTCATTGCGCTTCGTCCTTTCCACTTCCCTCGTCTCGCGTTCAAGGTATCCCGCATACTTTATATCAAGCTCTGCAGTTGTAAGAACAGAGAGAGGAAATAGTGAAAGCTCTGCGATGCCAAGGCCCTCAATCGTCGTCTCAGGCTCACGGAGCTTCTCGTATGCGCTCTTTCCTCCAACACGCTTCGAACGCAGGATGCTGCATATCTCTGCTATCTCATGCTCCTTCACCTGAAGCCGCTCCTTTCTGGCATTCCCTGCAAGACCAAGCTCCGATGCTATCGGAGTAAGCCTTCTGTCTGCGCTGTCATGCCGGAGAATCAATCTATGCTCTGCCCGGGACGTGAACATCCGGTAAGGCTCCTTCGTCCCCTTTGTGACAAGATCATCGATCAGCACACCTATATATGCTTCGGATCTTGAAAGAATCAGAGGTTTCTCCCCTTTCAGCATCTGTGATGCATTGATACCGGCCATCAGTCCCTGAGCAGCAGCTTCCTCATATCCGGAAGTACCATTTGTCTGCCCTGCGATGAAAAGCCCCTTCATGAGCTTTGACTCAAGGGTGGGATAGAGATCGAGCGGATCAAGGTAGTCATACTCAACCGCATATGCAGGGCGGATGACCTCTGCGTGCCTGAGTCCTGGTATGGAATGTATGAACGCTCTCTGCACATCTTCCGGAAGCGATGACGAAAGACCATTGAGATACATCTCCTCCGTGCCGATTCCCTCCGGCTCCACGAAGATCTGATGCCGTTCCCTTTCAGGGAATCTTACAACCTTGTCCTCAATCGATGGACAATAACGCGGTCCTCTGCCCACAATCTTCCCACCATACAGCGGTGATCTCCCGATGTTATCCCTTATGATTCTATGCGTCTCATCATTCGTGTATGTGACCCAGCAAGGGATGGATGGACGATCGACTGCGTCATTCATGAAACTGAATGCTTCCATAGGATCATCACCGGCCTGGACTTCCATCTCCCCGAAATCAAGCGAGCTCTTCTTTACCCTTGCAGGGGTTCCGGTCTTCATTCTTCCGGTATGGAAGCCCTTTGAGCGGAGACTGTCCCCCAGCCCAATCGCAGCCCCCTCTCCAAGACGGCCTGCAGGTGCATCATACTCTCCTATGAAAATCCTGCCATCCATGAATGTCCCGGTTGTAAGAACAACGGCCCTGGATGTGATTGTCCATCCGCGTTCAGTCCTCACGCCAGAGGCATGGCCATCCTCTGAAAGGATATCAACAACTGTATCCATGAATATATGAAGATGCGGAGTGCTCTCAAGCGTCTCCTTCGCAAGCCTGGAATATGTGAATTTATCTGCCTGAGCACGCGGGGCCTGGACAGCAGGTCCTCGGCGCCTGTTCAGGATGCGCATCTGGATCATCGACGCATCAATCAGCTTTCCCATCTCGCCGCCAAGGGCATCGATCTCCCTGACGAGATTGCCCTTTGCCAGCCCTCCTATCGATGGATTGCAGCTCATCCTCCCGATTGTATCAGGGGACTGGGTGACAAGAAGGGTTTCAAACCCCTGTCTGCTGAGTGCCAGGGATGCCTCTATGCCAGCATGCCCTCCACCTATAACGATTGCATCATAATCACTCATAATCACTTCCCAAGGCAGAATGACGAGAAAAGCCTGTCAAGAATATCATCGGTGGTGACAGCACCTGTCAGACTGGACAGGGCAGACAGAGCAAGCTGGATATACATCGCAACGATATCCTCGCCGGAACTGACAGCAGCCCTGGCATCGCGGAGAGCCGCAGCAGCTTCAAGAAGGCATGATCTCTGCCGTTCTGAATCTATCCGTGGAACATCGGTTGGGACATCATCTGCAGAGAGCCTGGAGGAAATGGCCTTCAGAACCTCTTCGACCCCCTCCCCTGTGACGGAAGAGAAGGAAAGATCTCCGCACTCCCCTGTTATATCCCTCTTTGAGCGCACCATGATCAGATTGTCCCCGGAAATCGGAGGAATGCTCTCATTTCCATCAAGCACATAGACGACGAGATCCGCACTCTCCATCAGCTTTCTGGTGCGCTCTATCCCTTCCTTCTCCACCGATTCCTCAGTATCCCTGAGTCCAGCTGTATCAAAAAGGCGAACAGGAATATCCCCGATCATACACTCCGTCTCAATATAATCACGTGTCGTGCCTTCATGTGCGGACACTATCGATCTGTTCTCTTTGAGTATGGCGTTATATAGTGAGCTCTTGCCTGCATTCGTCTTCCCTGCAAGAACGACAGAGGCACCTGAGCTATAAAGCCGGGAGGACTCATATGTAGCGGCTATAGCTTCCAGCCTTGCTATGATATGCCCGACCTCATCTTCCGGGAATACCCAGTCCTCAGGGATCTCATCCTCCCCATAGTCCAGCTGGACCTCCAGCGAGGCAAGTATATCAATCAGGGTGGAGCGTATGGCATCCGCCTCCGCCTTTATCGAACCGGACAGCCTCTGAAGTGCATCAGAGCTCGCGGAATCGGACTTTGAGCGCACAATCTCCTCGACAGCTTCCGCTTCTGTGAGATCCATTCTGCCATGCATGAATGCCCTGTATGTGAACTCCCCACGCTCTGCCTCCCTTATCCCCTGGCGCTCAAGAGCAATGGAGATCTTCCTGATCACAGGCAGAGATCCATGGCACATGATCTCAAAGGCCTCTTCTGATGTATATCCATGGCCTTTGCTGTACTTTATCACTATAGCCTCATCGATTTTCCTGCCATCCTGGTCACATATGTAGCCATGTACAGCTGTATTGGTAGGGGCTTTCCCAAGCTTTCCTGTGAACAAAGGCTCAAAAAGCTGAATGACATTATCCCCGGACCCTCTTATGACAGCCAGAGCTGATGGGGCGAACGGAGTTGCAAGCGCATAAATCGGATCATCTACAGAATAGTGCGGCATAACGCGATTGTATGCATCATAAGCGCTTATTGCAATGTCCCATCCCGGAGTAATACAATCTTCCCATGTTCGATTTCAATGCAGCAAGGAAGCGATCAGAGCTCCTCATGTCCATAAGGCAGTTCTTCACGGATAAGGACTTTCTTGAAGTCTCAACCCCGACACTCTCTCCATATCTTATCCCTGAGCCGACGATCAAGGTCTTCAGCACAGAGTTCCGCAATGAGTTTACAGGGAATCTCCCTCTTTTCATGATTCCATCCCCGGAGATATTCATGAAGAAGCTGCTCGCGGCAGGGTCAGGCAGCATCTTCCAGATATCGCAATGCTTCAGGAATGCTGAGCAGCTCGGGAACATCCACAACCCTGAGTTCACGATGCTTGAATACTATGCTGTCGGTGCGGATGAGAGCGATTCCATAGATCTGACAATCGAGATGATTGATAAGACGAAACTGGACTGCTGTCCGGGATGGATTGAGGAGAAGCCTCTTGTGATCACAATGGCAGAAGCGATGAAGAAGTATGCCGGGATAGATATGGACAAGGCAGAGAACATAGGCTATCTCAGGAGGGAAGCGGAGAAGCTCTCCCTCTCCCCTGCTCCAGATGAGCCATGGGATGATACATTCAACAGGATCTTCCTTACCTACACAGAGCCATCCCTTCCAAAAGACAGAGAGGTATACCTTACGGAGTATCCGGAGAGAATACGCTGTCTTGCGGCAAAGGACAGCAGCAGACCGGTGCGTAAGCGATGGGAGATGTACATCGATGGCATTGAGGTCGCCAACTGCTATGCAGAAGAGACAGATAAGGAAGAGATGGCATCATATTTTGCAGAAGAGGAAGCAAGGCTGATAAAAGAGAGGGAAGGAAGCGGGGACGCCATTCCCCCTGCAGATCCAGCTTTCCCCTCCCTGGATATCCCGGAATCTTCGGGTACTGCAATGGGGCTGGACAGGCTTCTTGCAGCTGAGATGGGACTTAAAACCATAGAGCCTTTACTTTTATTCCCTCTTTCTGATATGCTCACGGATGGAAAATCCAGGATATAGATTACATTTAGAGGTATATAGTCATGATTAAAGCAGGACAGATTGACAAAGGAACAGCATTGCTCATCAAAGGACAGCCGTTTGTATGCATCGAGCGCGAGTTCGTCAACCCTGGCAAGGGATCGGCATTCGTACGCCTCAAGCTTAAGAGCCCATCAACAGGCCAGGTTCTTTCTGAGACAATGAAGAGCCAGGACAATGCAGAGGACATCACAGTCGAGGACAGAGACATCCAGTATCTCTACAACGATGGAGAGAACTTCTTCTTCCAGAATACAGAGACATTCGATCAGCTTGATGTCCCGATGAAGTCATTCCCAGATTACCAGTACTTCATGAAGGAAGGCGAGACATACAGAGCCACATTCTGGGAAGATCAGGTTCTCGACATCATCATCCCATCAAAGATCGTCTTCACTGTCGCTGAGGCAGAGGAAGCCATCAAGGGCGATACAGTCCAGGGCGCTACAAAGTATGTAACAACCGAGACAGGTCTCCGTGTGCGTGTTCCTATCTTCATCAAGCAGGGCGAGAAGATCAGAGTCAACACAGAGACAAAGGAATATCTTGAGAGGGTCAACAGCTGATAGCTGTTGTTCAATCAAGCAAAGCAGGGTCCAGCCCTGCTTTATTCATTTCAGAACAATGCTTTCTTCAGGAAAACAGGCAGGAAAATTTGAGGTGAACCCTCAAAGCTGGACCTGAAATAAGCTTAGGCTATCTTCTCTCTGAAAATCAATGGAGGAAGGTAGCCTAGTTTCATCTGTATCCTTTCTCTGTTGTAATACTCAATGTACTCCTCTA
>CALXKS010000043.1 GCA_944389015.1 uncultured Spirochaetaceae bacterium | reverse complement strand
ACTTCAGCTCTGTTTACTGTCCTCACAGAATCAGGCAGACCTCCCAGGTATGCACATGACACCTTGCATGCTCGCCATGCTCTCCGACCCCGGTGGAACCCATCATTCTCTCGCCCTGCGGTATATGTTGTTGCTGCCTGCTGCTGCTACTAAGAGCATCGGCTTCCACTTCTCAGCTTAACGAGGCTCAATCGCTTCACTTGCGTTATGGCTCTCATGCTTTCCGTCCTACGCCTGATGCTGACCTCACGGTTTCGCATCCAAGGACTGGATACCGGCTGCTGGCTAGGCTTTGCCGGGACAGGAGTTTCACCTGTCTATGTCATATGCACCGAACTGGCGCACCCTATATCTTATACGCGCTAGGTAGGCTTTTCTGACAGCTTTTGGATGTAAAAAATAGAAAAATCTCATCAAGCCATGCGAATCGAGCTATTATGGAATGCCATATTCTCTGCTTCAGAACTGAAAAAAACATGAAACTCAGAATTTCTCAGAAATATTTACTGAAAAGATGTCAGAAACCCATATTCAGCGCGTATATTCAATATGAGTTACAGATTTGGAACAGGACACAGTTCATTCAAAGAAACAAGACCCGAGGACAGACCCAGGGAGAAAATCGCCAGGCTCGGGGCAGCTGCTCTGACTGACAAAGAGCTTCTTATGCTTCTTATCGGCTCTGGAACATCCGGCCGCGATGTCGATGAAGTTGCGGAGGATCTCCTATCAAGATTGGATAGAAGCAATACAATGACAGCCGAAGAGATAATGCAGATCCCAGGGCTTGGAAGAGCCAAGGCATCAGCAATAGATGCAGCACTTGAGCTTGGAAGAAGGAGAGTGCAGCACAGACAGCGCATAATATCCTCTCCAGGAGATGTCTTCCGGGAGATCCAGCACTACTCATCCCGCGAGCAGGAGCACCTCATTGTTGTCCTCCTTAATGGTGCGCATGAGGTAATCAGCACAATAGTTGCAACAATAGGTCTTCTCAACAGAACGATTGTGCATCCACGGGAGGTCTTTGCTGATGCGATAAGAAGCAGAGCAGCGGCAGTCGTAATAGCCCACAACCATCCTTCTGGGAATGTCGAACCATCAGAAGATGACAAACAGGTAACGGTAAGGCTTCAGAAAGCAGGGGAGATACTTGGTATAAAAGTCCTTGATAATATCGTCTTCTCTGAAGACCGGTACTACTCATTTCTTGAGCATGGGCTTATGTGAGCTTTCTTTTAGCACATAATCAAACAATAATTATATACCTTAATAGGAATATTATATGGATATTGATTTGCGATTATTGAAATCTGCATTTGGCATGCACTATCTCAGACCGTATCAGGAACTGATCATACGATCTGTGCTGGACAGCCATGAAGGAAGGGAAAGAAAGGATATTCTGGGCATACTGCCAACTGGAAGCGGGAAAAGCCTGTGCTTCATGTATCCCATCCGGCTGCTCTCCATAAGAGCCGTTCTCATATACCCTCTCCTATCATTGATTTCTGACCAGAAGGAACGATTTGACAAAGCAGGAATTCCATCGATCGTACTCAAAGGAGGACTTAGCAAGGAAGAGAGAAGGAAAAGAATCGGATTTCTCAAGGCAGACCCTTCCGCCTCTCTGATAACAACTCCGGAAACGCTTCTTGGCATGATGGAAAACGATGAGATCCGGATCCTCAGAGGCAGTACAGAGCTCGTAGTGATAGACGAAGCCCATACAGCTGTCACATGGGGAGAAACCTTCAGAGATGCATACAGGAAACTGCCGGAAATAATAAGGGCAATCTCACCTTTGATTGTCTTAGCATTCACGGCAACCGCAGATAACAGAATCGGAAAAGGAATACTGAATGGAGTATTCAGCGGCAGGAATGTCCACATAGTGCATAGCAGCCCAGACAGAGAGAATATCTTCTATAGAGCAATCTATCCGCTATCGAAAGACAAGGAAGCAAGGCGCATGCTCCAGGACCCGGAATCACGCCCTGCAGTCATATTCCTCAGGTCACGCATTCTTGCAGAGAGGATCGCCTCGGCCCTTTCCGATGAATTTCCTGCAGCTTGCTATCATGCCGGACTCCCGGCAGAGGAACGGAGGGAAAAGGAGGAATGGTTCTCCGCCTCTGCCGATGGGGTTCTTGCTGCGACATGCGCTTATGGAATGGGGGTCGACAAAAAGAACATACGAACGATAATCCATTGGGAATGCCCGGAGGATGCAGCCTCATTCCTGCAGGAATCCGGACGCGCCGGAAGAGATGGGCGCCCAGCTCTCTCTTGCATATTCCTTTCATACCAGGATAAATCGCCTCTGATGGGGATCTTCTCCTCCGGATGCATACGTCATGGAATCCTGAAGGCTATGGGAGAAGACACAGCGGAAGGGAAATGCCTCTCATGCTCTTCCTGCCTGGGAGATAATCCGCCAAGAGTCGGGGAAGCAGAGATAATAGGATATATCAGGCATCATCCATTTGCTTCCATAAACAATGCATCAGCTGCCCTGGCATCGAAAAGCATCCTGTTCCGCAAGGGAAAGCTCTGTACATGGGAAGAAGACGAAATCCGCTACGGCATCTCAGTGCTTATCGAAGAGAAACGCATCAGGAAACTATTTGGCCGGCTTATCACTGGAAGATAGAGTATTTCATTATGGGTGGACTAATGGTAGAATCCTAATCTGAAAAGGAGATGACAGATGGAAAGCCTGCATGCGATCTACCCCGGTTTATATGGACATGAATATTCACAAGAGGATATGGATAAGCGCTTTGAGGCGCTGCTTGATAAGCATTATGAGATTTTCGGAAGGAAAGATGCGGCGATCTTCTCTGCTGCAGGCAGAACAGAGATAGCCGGCAACCATACTGATCACAATCTCGGGAAGGTTATCGGAGGCACTATAAATCTAGATACGATCGGAGCTGTATCGAAAAGGGATGACAGCCACGTGATAATAGCAAGCGATGGCTTTCCGGTCGTTGATGTGGATATATCTGACAGAGAAATCAAGGATGAGGAGAAGAACAGGACAGAGGCTCTGGTCAGGGGAATTGCAGATGCATTCATGAAAAGAGGCATCTGTGTAGGAGGATGGCAGGCAAATACATCAACCCGTGTTCTGAAAGGCTCAGGTCTTTCATCATCCGCCGCAATCGAAGTGCTCACGGCCGAGATATTCAACAACCTATTTGCAGATGACAGGCTTCAGCCGATTGAGCTGGCAAAGATCGGCCAGTATGCGGAGAACGTATATTTCGGGAAGCCTTCAGGACTGCTTGATCAGGCATGCTGTGCTCAAGGCGGAATTGTCGGAATAGATTTCCATGACAAAGACAATCCTGTTCTTACCCCGCTCGATGTCGACTTCGCATCCTACGGCTATACGATGATCATAACAGACACAAAGGGCTCACATGCGGATCTTACGGGAGAATATGCAGCAGTTCCTCCTGAAATGAGAATGGTTGCTGCTTACTACGGCAAGGACAATCTTGCGGATGTTGATTTCCATGACTTCCTCCGTGACATGAAGGATATAAGGGAAAAGGTCCAGAATGACAGAGCCCTTCTGAGAGCATATCATTTCTTCACGGAGAACAAACGCGTCGACCTGATGCTTGAGGAACTGAGGAATGGGGATATCGACACGTTCCTGTACCTTGTGAATGAATCAGGACTGAGCTCATTCCGGTTCCTTCAGAATGTCTACCCTTCATCATCACCAAAGGATCAGGGAATATCGCTGGCACTGGCGCTGTCAGAGGAAATACTCCAGGGAGATGGTGCATCAAGAGTCCATGGCGGAGGGTTCGCAGGAACTATCCAGGCATATGTCCCGGAATCACTTGTTGGAAGGTATACCGAAGGCATGGAAGGACTTTTCGGGAAAGGCTGTTCGACAAGAATCGCAATCCGCCGCAGACCTGTCTCAAGATTGATATGACCACCACTTCTCAGAAGGCCTAAGGCAAGTTATACTCCCTCTCGTGAAAGCGCGTTCTACCAACAGCAACGGAATCACAGAGGGAGTGATCTGGAAACAGCTTCTGGCCTTCTTCTTTCCGATTCTATTCGGCACATTCTTCCAGCAGCTGTATAATACAGCTGATGCAATCATTGTAGGCCAGTTCCTTGGAAAGGAAGCACTTGCCGCGGTCGGTGGAGGAACAGGAACAGCCATCAATCTGCTTATAGGATTCTTCACAGGGCTGTCAGCAGGAGCCACTGTCATCATCTCCCAGCACTATGGCGCGGAAAACAGCGAGAGGGTATCTGCATCAATACATACTGCGATAGCCCTTGCTCTGCTGGGAGGACTCATCATTTCCATACTCGGATATGCTTTCACACGCCCGATGCTTGAGCTTATAGGCACACCGGAGGAGATCCTTCCTCTAGCTGTGAGCTACATGCATATCTACTTCCTCGGAGGCATACCTGTCGTAATGTACAACATGGGGGCAGGAATCTTCAGAGCGATGGGAGACAGCAGGAGCCCCTTCTATTTCCTTATCGCCAGCTGTCTGACGAACATCGTGCTTGATCTGCTCTTTGTCGGAGGCATGGGCATGAATGTCGAAGGAGCTGCCATCGCTACAGTCATATCGCAGATCCTGTCGATGGTGCTGATATTCGTCACGCTGATGCGGAGAACCGATTCCGCAAAGCTGGTAATCAGGAAGATAGCTTTTGATAGAACGCTGCTGAAGCAGATGCTGATGATCGGATTTCCTGCAGGCATACAGTCAATCATGTACACGATCTCAAACCTCATAATCCAGGCTGCGATAAACCAATATGGCACAGATACCGCCGCAGCATGGGCAGGCTGGTCGAAGCTGGATCAGATCTTCTGGATGTTCATCAATGCATTCAGCATTGCCATCACGACATTCGTAGGGCAGAACTTCGGAGCCGGGAAGATCGACAGGGCCAGAAAGGGCGTCAGGACTGTCATTCTTATGTCAGCTGTATCCACATTAGCTATCGAAGCTGGCTATTTCCTTGTTGGCAGATACGGGCTGATGCTATTCATAACAGACAGCGCTGTGCTGGATATCGGCGTATCGATCATGCACTACATCGTGCCTTGGTACATCACATACATTGCGATCGAGCTGCTTTCAGGAGCCGTGCGCGGAGTCGGAAAGTCACTGGTTCCGACCCTGATATCCGTATTCGGGATCTGTGTCCTCCGTATTATATGGATATATATATCACCGGCTGTCAGTCCGACTCTCTTCGGAGTGCTATTCTCCTATCCCTTCTCATGGATCGTCACATCGCTTCTTTTCATCATCTACTACTTCAGAGGCCATATCTATGATATCCGGAAAATACATTGAGAAGACAGCTTGGCAGGGATTTTACCCTGCAGTATCTGCGTCAATAAAGGTGGAACACAGCCTCCATGGATATATTCAGAGAAAAACCAGATAACCCATATATGCTTTTTGACAGCATATGCCATTATATGATATAAACTTGGAATTGTGGCAGAAGTGCCACTATTCTTATAGCGATAAACGCAGAAAGCTGCATACAAGGAGTACAGTTGGCTACTAAAGATCTGAGAATCAACCGGCAGATAAGGGCACGCGAGGTGCTTGTTATCGATGAGAACGGCGTACAGAGGGGAGTAATGAACGTTCCAGAGGCATGCCGCCTCGCAGACGAAGCGGGGATGGATCTAGTGGAGGTATCGCCAAACGCGAATCCTCCTGTATGCAAGATACTTGATTTCGGCAAGTACCGCTACGAGATGGAGAAGAAATCCAGAGAGGCAAAGAAGAATCAGACTGTCGTCAAGATCAAGGAGATCAGGATGCAGCCCAAGATCGAGAGGCATGATCTGGAGACAAAGAGCAAGGCTATTGCAGAGTTCCTGGGAGAAGGCAACAAGGTCAAGGTATCTGTACGTTTCCGCGGCCGTGAGCTTGCCCATCCTGAGCTTGGCAAGGTTGTGCTCGACAAGATACTTGATGCGCTTACAGAGCTTGGTGTACAGTACAACCTCGACAAAGGCGCATTGATGGAGGGGAAGATGATGAGCATGACAGTCTCCCCTCAGAAGAAGTGAAATAACCTCCGCACGGAGATTATATAAAGCAGCTTCAGGGGTTCTTGTTCCCTGCGGCGCAATAGGAGGGCATGAAATGCCTAAGATGAAAACAAGAAAGTCAGCGTCCAAACGCTACAGAGTCACCGGATCTGGCAAGGTGGCCTACAAGAAGATGGGTCTCCGCCATATTCTCACCAAGAAGAGTTCCAAGAGGAAGATGAATCTCCGCCACAAGGGAATTCTCTGCGACGTAGAAGCAAAGAGAGCAAAATCAATGCTCCCTTATGCATGATCAGGAGGTGAGGGAAAATGCCAAGAGCAGTTGACGGAACAAGACGCAAGGACAGAAGGAAGAAGATTCTCGATCAGGCCAAAGGCTACTACGGAAGAAGATCGACGAACCACAGAATTGCAAAGGATGCTGTCGCAAAGGCAGGTCAGTATGCATACCGTGGCAGAAAGGAAAAGAAGAGAGATTTCAGGAAGCTCTGGATTGCAAGAATCTCTGCGGCAGTGCAGGCTGAGGGTCTTAACTACTCACAGTTCATGCATGGTCTCAAGCTTGCAAAGATCGAGCTGAACAGAAAGGCTCTTTCCAACATGGCTATCGAGGACAAGACAGCATTCGCATCTCTTGTCAGCGAAGTCAAGAAGGTTCTCGCCTGAGAACGGGCATCTGAAAAAGGAGGAAGAAGATGACCACGATTGAAAGCAGCAAGCTTCTGCTGATGAGGGTTCAGAAGGCAGTAGGTCTCATAAACCATCTGCGCGATGAGAACAAAGAGCTTCAGGCACGCTTTTCGCTTGTGGAGAACCACAACAAAGAGCTTCAGGAGCTTCTCGATAAAGTCAGCACTGATCAGGCTGCGATCGAAGAGGCCATCAATTCCGCCCTTGAAGAGCTCGACACATCCCTTGCGGGATTCGAGTTCGAGGACTTTGGAACACTCGATATGGAAGAGCTTTCCGAAGCAGAGGACTTCTCTGCAGGAGAAGGAGATGCTGCGGAGCTCGAGACATTCGAGGAAGAGTGATTCCTTTCACTTCCAGACGGCAGGCAGTCCTGAAATGAACCCTTCAAGTTGGACCAAAAACCAATTTGGAGGGTTTAGTTATGAAGGTAAGGGAAGAAGACCTTAGGAAAGAACTTGAGATTGCACTGGCAGGAAAAGACAGTCAGACAAGATGCTC
>CALXKS010000042.1 GCA_944389015.1 uncultured Spirochaetaceae bacterium | reverse complement strand
CTCCCAAGCATACATGTCCTTCTGGCTTCTATGTCTCAGGAGTACGAGCAATCGTCTCTTCACATAGACATAGAAGGAACACACCGCCCTAAGATTTCCATTTACGCCATAATAGTTGCAATGTCCTGACCTCCGTGACCACGAGGTCATCCTTTCCGAGTATTATGCGGAGCATGAGCGATGCGCACTCATTGCTTCCCTCAAGGCAGCTGGAGAAGAAGACATCGTCCTCCAGGGTAGCATCCCTGAGTATCCCAAGCTTCTCCTTCATGCTCAGTATTGCCATATAGGCCTCGCTTAGGAGCATATATGCTTTTCAATGGCTCCTATATCTTTTACGCGCTAAGTAGGCTTTTCTGACAGCTTTCCTCTGAAAATTCATTGTTTTTTCTTTCTGGCCCGACAAAGGATGCAATGAGTTTCCTCTCAGCCCATTCTTCTTATGAGACGGAATAAGGATATCTCAACGCTTATCGCAGCAATGACGATCATCAGGATTATCATGAATGCGATGCGGCTCCATGGGATTCTTACCGAAAACGATGTCACATAGTAGCTCAGTATCGCAGGATCAAAGGATGCTATTATTGAGAATGCAAGGGGTGATAAAAAGCCAAGGATCAGGCCAAGAGCTATGCCGATAGCCATTGCCGTACATGCTCCGGCCATCGTTATCCTCAGATACACAGAGCGCATCAGGGCCTTCGGCGCCCCAAGCATCATCAGCATCTCTATATCATTCCTATCGCGCGAAATATAGACATACGCGGCATCGGAAGCAAAATATGCTGCAAGAAGAGCAACTGCCATGAATACAAGATAGAGCGCGTTTATGGAGGAGACAGCATTGGAGTAGATACTGCTGTACATATCCATATAGCTCCGTGTACTGTATCCTGCCCTCCAAAGCTCATCCTCAATGCTCTCTGCATCAATACCCTCTGGAAGGAGCACCTCATACCCATCAGCCCCGTACCCGGAAGATTCAAGCTGAATATATACAAGGGAGCTATCAAGCTGTGGATAGACTGAGGGGAATATCCCGGAGACAGTCAGCAGCAGTGGTCTTGTTCTGCCTTTATCAGTCTCATAGAGAAGGAGAGTCATCCTGTCTCCGATGCCAACGGAAAGCTTATCTGCGAATGAGGATGATACAACTGCAGGATTAAGGACATCTTCATCAGGAATGACTATGCCAAGCTCCCTCCCACGCATACCATCAAAGTAACCTGGGCCGACGGCATGTATGACAGCTGCGCCCTCCCCTTGTCCTGAGTAGACCAGTCCTTCAAGGATCCTTGATGGCGTGACTTCCGCGCCTTCCGGGAGGAATGGGCTATAAGGCATATCCTGTGATTCAACAAAGACAGATCCTCTGCCGAGTATTGCCAGCATACGCTCTATCGTTCCGGAGACCGACTGTATGAATACAAGCGCAAAGACAAGGACTGCCGATATAAGAAGGATCATGAGCATTGGTAGCAGGAATGCGGTCTTCCTGTCGCGGCCCAATCCTCTGCCGCACTTTCTGGGGATGTACAGAGAGGAGAAATCAGACATCGGAGAGCCGTCCTTCTGAAAGGAGGAGCGTTCTATCAGCCATGGATGCGAAATCCGGGTTATGTGTCACATATACGAGGGCAGAACCAGCAGTCCTTGCTGCCGACAGAAGCATTTCCTCAACGCACTCTGCGCTCTTCTCATCGAGAGAACCGGTGGGCTCATCTGCGAAGACCAGAGGAGGTGCGGAGGAAAGAGCGCGTGCGATAGCCACCCTCTGTCTCTCTCCTCCTGAAAGCTTATCAGGCCGGTGGCTTGATCTATCTGCAAGTCCGAGCATGGAGAGCATCTCCATCGCGCGCTCATCGGCATCCTTTCTTTTCCAGCCCTGTATCAGAAGAGGCATTGCGGCATTCTCAAGTGCTGTGAAATCCGAAAGAAGCAGAGAGGACTGGAATACAAATCCGGTACCGCTCCTGCGGATCTCCAGCATATCCTTCAGTGAAAGAGATGAGGCATCATGGCCAAGGATGGAGATGCTGCCGCTGTCAGGGGTGGAAAGAAGGGCAGCAATATACAGCAGCGTGGACTTTCCCGATCCGCTTTTCCCTTCAATCGAGACAACCTCGCCAGCCTTTACAGCAAGATCCACACCATTGAGGATAACAAGTCTTCCTCCTGACGGAGATGGAAATGATTTCCATACATTCTCAAGCCTAAGAACATCACTCACCGCGGACCTCCTCCAGCGCTGTGCTCTCAGCCTTCCTGCTCTCTGCTGCAGAGAACAGCAAAGCGGCTATAAGAAGGAAGAGAGAGAGAATCATGAATCCATCATATGGAACAGAGAGCCCTGCACCGCGATGGAAGATGCTGTCAAGATAGCGTCCTGCCGGAGGAAGGAGGATAATAGAAAGAAGATATCCCAGGGCTATGCCTATCGCGAGGACGATCAGGAAAGAGAGCAGAAAGGAAAGGCGCACTCTGGATCTCTCCATGCCGAGTATGAGAAGCTCAGAGATCTCCGATCTTCTCTCCCTGTAGAAAATCCTTATTGTCTGCTTCATCGAAACAGCTATGATGATGAAGAGAAGGAAGAGTACGGTATACATCATCATCTTCTCAAGCATGAATGCGGAGTACAGTGCGCTCTCGCTCTCCTTCCAGCTTATCGCATCCATTCCTTCAATCGCGGATGAGATATCCTTCCCTTTCAGAGCGGTATACACATCTATGCCTTCAGGCATCATCTCTATAGGAAGGAATGCATAGAGCTCATCGAACTCCCTTCCCATCTCAGTGGTATATATGCCGCTTATCGATACATCCTCCGACGAAGGAAGCATCCTGCCGCTCCGGCCCTTTGAAAGGAGAAGAAGAGATGCTGAATGGCTTTCAGGAAGCGACAGCATCACAGGATAGGATACCACAAGCCCCTCCTGATTCCCTGCCAGCATGATCAGTCCCCCATCATAGTCCTCATCGATGAACCTGAGCTTCACAGCATGCCCTGAAAGAAGCGCATCTGTCTCCCCATATGCAAAGACAGGAAAACCGGGATACATACTACTGATATCTTCCGCATGATCTCCTGGGATGACCGTATCAAAAGAGCGGACTGCTCTGATCCTATCCAGCCGGCCCTCCTGAAGAAACTCCATTATCGATATGACAATTATGACAGCTGCAATCGAGACAGCTACCGAGAAAGCAAGCCTGAAGCTTCTTTCCCTATGCCTTCCAATGGATGAGAAGCTGTATCGGAAAGCGAGACGCAGAATCATCGGAAAGTCTCCACCCTTCGTATCCTGAGGCCATCGCTATCGAAGAGAATGAGGCTCTTTCTCACACCATCTGCGTATCTGATCTCCTCGACAGAGCCATCATCGTTGTATGTTCGGCTTTTCTGGATCACATCGTCGATATAGCTGTCCTCGTGGATGAGATGCCCATCTGCATACTCTGACACAGTCCTTTCGCTGCCGCTTCTTGAATCGAGAAGGATGAGCTCACCATCCTCGTCATAGGTATATTCCTGGCTTTCCTCTCCGCTCTCCATTCTCATCAGAAGACCATCCGGAGAGTAGGTTCTCGTTGTCTCTGCGCCATTCTCATCGGTCGTCGTCCCTGTCCAGTTCCCGTTCTCATCAACCGAGTAGACCGCCGGATCGGGAACGAAGGAAGGCCTCTCTTCCCTTCCCTGGGAATGGAATGAGACATTAATTGAATCACCATCGAGCGAATAGACATAGTAATACGGGGTCAGATAGCCATGCTCAGCGCCGGAAAGCCCTGCAAGATGGCCGGCGGGTGTATCAACATACTCTATGATACGCTCTATCCCTTCCCCGTCCGAGACCGTGACAGCGCTCAGTCTGCTGCCATCATAGCTGTAGCTGCGTTCGGTTATAGCACCGCCTTCTTCTGTTATATCCCTTATCCGTCTTCCGGAACTGTCGAGAATGACAGAGAGTGAGTAGCCATCCTCTTCGATCGTATAGCCGCTTCCAGTCTCAGTCCTTGTCCTTATAGGCTCTCCATCAAGATAAATGGTGGTAACCCCTGCATTGCTCTCGCCTTCATACCCTGTTCCTGCAAGCTGATCCTTCTCTCCGAGGTTCTGCCCGAGGGCATTGGAGTCGAAGACCTCAGCGGAGATGGAAGACAGGGAAATGGAGATAAGGAGAGCAATGATGGCTTTCTTCATTGATCAAGCCCCAGCAATGAGTCAAGGAAGCTGTCCTTATCGAATCTCATGATATCATCATAGTGCTCACCGACACAGACGAAGACAACAGGAAGGCCAAGCGTGCGTCCTATCTGGATCAGTGCACCGCCTTTTGCTGCGCTGTCATACTTCGTGAGGATTATCCCATCGAGGTGGACTGCCTGATTGAACAGCATGGCCTGCGACACCCCGTTCTGTCCCGTTGTCGAATCAATGACTAGGAACTTCTTATAGCGCGCTTCATCCACGCCTTTTGCACGTATGACCTTATCCATCTTCTGGAGCTCCTTCATCAGATTCTCCTTGTTATGCATACGTCCTGCCGTATCCGCAAGGATAAGATCATCCCCATGTGCCTGTGCCGATGTTATTGCATCGAAGATGACAGCTCCCGGGTCGGAGCCCATCTGCTGCTTAACGATGCGCATCCCAAGACGCTCTGCGTGGATATCGAGCTGATCGACAGCTGCTGCACGGAAAGTATCCCCCGCCGCCATCACGACACTCAGCCCCTTTGCTGTGAAGTACTTTGCCATCTTCGCAATCGTCGTGGTCTTCCCAACGCCATTGACACCTAGGATCATATAGACGGAGAGATGGCCCTTCTCAGGATCCTCATCATAGCCTGAGATATACTCAGAGAGGATATCCTTCATCCTCTTCTGGAGATCAGAGGCTTCGGTCAGCCCCTCCTTCTTCGCGATCTCCCTGAGCTTTGTGACGATCTCATCCGTCAGCCTTGCTCCGAGATCCCCCTCTATAAGCGTATCCTCAAGCTCCTCAAAGAACGCTTCATCTATCTTCCTTCCTCCGAAAAGGCTCTTGATCTTCTCGCCGAATTTCCTAAAGAACATTCTTCCTCCTACATGCCAAGCCTTGCAGCCTGGAAATAATCGAATGCGGAGTCCATAAGCTCAACAAGCTGGACAACGCTCATGCCTGCGAATACTGCCCCCACCGGGGATATCCCCCACTCAGGGAATATATCGGAAACGGAGTTCGCCGCAACCTGCAGGCCAAAGGACAGAAGCGTCGAGAGAAGAAGCGAATAGAATCTTCCCTTCGTACGCTCTATCATATCATTCTCGCTCATCCATTCAGGTCTGAGCTCGATATCTATTCTTGAATACGGAGCTGCTGTGGCCTGCACGGAATACGGTGCGAAGCCTTCACGCGCAGCAGTGACTGTGAAAGGCACAGCCCCATTCTCAGCGACATGGTTCTCTATCCTGGATCCCTGATAGTAGATATCCGCATCGAACGGGATCGAATGGATGAACATCGGACCGGAGAATACAGGGACAATCACAGGGCAGAGCTCGGTGTTCTCATCAACCGTCAAAGTCTCCTCAAGCGTATGGAATACAGGGGAGGCATATGTGAATACATGGTCCCCCTTCTCCAGTGCTATGTATCCATTCACAGGGGATACCGGCTCCCCATCGACGGAGAGAGAGACTGTACGGGGGATGTCTGCATGTATGATGACAGTATCAGCGCTCTTCAGGCGTGGAAGAAGGGCCCTCGCAACAGCCAGGAATTCATCCCCTTCCTCCGAGGAGACATAGAACTCCTCATGTATCAGGATGCCATCGGCATAGACCCTTGAATGGCTCAGAAGTCCCTCCTCCTCCACATCCGCCGCAACGATGAGATCAAGGTTCTTCATTATCCTGAGATACTCATAGGCATAGCTGTCACCGGAAAGGAGGAACTGCATCTCGCTCTCTGTGAATGTCTCCTCAGCGATCTCAAGGACTATATCATTATCTTCACCATCATCCTCAGGGGCTTTATAGCCTGAAAGCGATGAGAATGATTCAGAGACCCTGTAGCCAGAGAAGGTGCCTTCCTCTGCAGAGCGGTCCTCGAACGCCTCCTGCTCTTGGAATGCTGCTATGGCATCCGGCGCTGTCACATCTCCCGACAGCAATGACAGGGCTGAGAGCATTATCTGCAGATAGCCCTGATCGTTTGAGAGCACGGCAGTCCTGTACCCTGCCCCCCACAGGGGGATGGAAAGGAGCACAAGACACAGAAGGAAGCTAAGCCTCTTTCTGGAAGTGGAGATAGGCTTCGATAAAATCATCAATACCTCCATCCATAACAGCCTGGATATTCCCGGTGCTGTATCCTGTACGATGATCCTTGACAAGGGTATATGGCTGGAAGACATAGCTTCTGATCTGATTGCCCCATGAGATATCCTTCTTGGCAATCGCATCCTTCTGGTGCTCCTCCTCCCTCTTCTTCTGATAGTACTCATAGAGACGTGAACGGAGCATCTTGAATGCGACATCCTTGTTCATATACTGGCTGCGCTCATTCTGGCACTGGACGACTATACCGGTTGCATAATGGGTGATCCTGACCGCGCTGTCCGTCTTGTTGACATGCTGTCCGCCGGCTCCTCCTGCCCGGTATGTATCCAGTCTGTAGTCCTCTGGCTTGAGCTCTATCTCGATATCATCATCGACCTCGGGGGATGCATAAACGGATGCAAATGAGGTATGCCTTCTCTTCGCTGCATCGAATGGCGATATCCTGACAAGACGGTGCACTCCAGCCTCGCCCTTGAGGTATCCGAAGGCGAACGGACCTGATATCTTCATCGATACGCTCTTGATACCGCCCTCATCCTCCTGCAGGTCAAGGACCTCGCACTTGAATCCATGGCGCTCCGCCCAGCGTGTATACATGCGCGTGAGCATCTGCGTCCAGTCCGAAGCCTCATTGCCGCCTGCACCGGAATGGACAGATAAGAAGACATTGTTCTTGTCATTCTTCCCATCAAGGAGCGTCTTCAGCCTGAGCGGGCGGAACTTCTCATCTAGGGCAGTTATCTGTCCCTCCAGCTCAGCTCTGAGATCCTCATCATCCTCTGATGAGTAGAGCTCGATAAGCTCTCCAAGATCATCGATCTCAGAGACAAGCTCCTTCCATGGATAGTAGCTGTCCTTGAGCGCAGAGAGCTCGGAGAATGTCTTCTCAGCCTTCTCCTTATCATTCCAGAAATCCGGAGCGAGAGTCTCCTCTTCAAGCTTCTTTATCTTCTCTTCAGTCCCAGCCTGTTCAAAGACGCCTCCATACTGTATAGGCTTCTTCCTTGATATCTTCGAACATGGATCTGTTTTCAATGAACATACTATTCTCTCTCCTTTGAACTGGTATCTGCAGCACGGGCTATCAGCCTGTACAGCCTGGCCTCTCCCTTTGCAAGGGATATCGGGAAGGAGACATCTATACGGGTATATAATCCGAACTTCTCCTGTCCTATAGACGTATACTGGCTCTGCGTCACCCTCTCCTCCGACAGCGAGAAGCTGTCTGTGGATGAGAACGAGACGAGAAGCCCTGCCGACTGGTCAGTATACCTGACGGTCCTGACATCATCAAGAAGCCCCAGCATCAGCAGTCTTCTCTGATCGAGCGATGAAAGCTCTAGATCTGTATCGGAGAGATAGAACGGAACGATGTAGCGTCCCTCGATATCCTCCGCTGCGGTTATCACGCTCTCCATCACGACTGTCTGGCTTCTGAGCTTGAAATGCTTGAGGATTGAGATGCGGCCATCAAGGAGGGAAGCAGAGAACTGGAACTCCCCTCTCGTCCTTGAAATGATATCCGCATCATACATCACATCGGTCCCATCGAAGAACGTTCCATCCGAAAGCTCTATGCGGTCAGACATCGACTTATTCATCGAGACATATGGGAAATCCTTCTCGAATGGTATCCTCGTATCAACGAGGTTCATCGCAAGGGGACGGAACGATAGCTCTGCCAGTCCTCCTCCCTTCGGAGAGAACACAGCGATATATGTCTTATTCCGGGCTATGTAGTCATTGACCCGGGCCTCTTCGAAGTCATATTCCTTATAGAGAGCGGCACTGTCGCTGTCCCATATCTTTCCCTCTGATTCTATGATCGCCTTCCAGAAGAGCTTTCTCTCCGCATTCCTCATAGGAGCGCACTGCGCATCATGGATGAACAGCGTTCCAAGCGATACATGGAACATATCGGATGAGACCTCGCGCTTCAGAGCCTTGTCCTTCTTATATGAAGCGATGAAGTCAGAGAGCGCGATATACCTGTTGAGCATATACCTGAAGTTCTCATTCCTGACGAAGATATCATTGAATGAAGTGAGTCCGCGTGCCCATGCATCACGGCCGTACCAGCCAGAATCAAGGTAGCCTGGACGGGATGCATCGACAGCGGAAAGGGGGATTATCGAAGAAGCATGCTCAGATAGAATCGATATGAATAGGTCCTTGAGGCGGTCATCGCTTCCATCCCTTGCCGCACCTTCAAGGAGCTGGTCCATATTCAGAAAAAGGACGACATCGCCAGTGGCTTTACCGAGGATATCATCAATCCCGGCCTTCAGCTCATCAAACCCGATCTTCCCCTGCGCATAATGCGAAACAAGCGCTGCCGCATCATCGGAAGGGACATGTATCCTGACGCGCTTCCCAAGCTCATTCATTATGAATGATCCCCTCTCTATGGTCTCACGCTGAGGTGCTCTGTATGCAGAGATGACGACAGATGATATCCCGGAGTTCCTGAGAGGGTGTATGAATGAAGGAGACCAGATCTGGCCATAGAAGAAGCATGTTGCGGCTCTGACGCCATAATACCTGCGGATCATAGTCGTCATCTTCTCGATCTGGAGGCTTCTGTCCTTCGGCGGATTGAGGGAGATTATCGTCTGGCTGTATGAACCGGTGATGATCTCAAGATCAGAACGCTTAGCAAGGGACGCCAGGAGGAAGTTGACCTCGGTTGCCCCTGAGCTGTCGATATGCCTTATCATAGCCGCACTCTGATAGAGCGACATCTTAAGCCCCGGATTGTTATACAGATAGGAGAAGACAGGCCTGTAAATAAGAGCCAGCGCCCTGCGGAAGGCAGGGGCTGGTGTAGACTGGGCCATCTCTGTGTATAGTCCGAGCGCAAGCCTCACGGATCAGCTCCTCCTGATTATGCACTTCTGCGGACAGGCTTCAGCAGCTGCTGCAGCCGCATCCTGAGGAGCATGATAGTCATTCACAGAGAGGAAATCCGCAACTGTGAACGGAGATCCTGGAACCTTTGTCTGGCAGATTCTGCAGCCTATGCATCCAACCTGGCAGATCTTGCGGACCCGGCCGCCTGCTTCATGGTTGTTGCATGCGCAGATATACTCAGCACTGTATGGCACAAGCTTGATGACATGGTTCGGGCAGACTGCTGTGCACTTGCCGCATCCGATGCAGGCTTCCTTATCGACAACGATATTTCCATCGCCATCCTTGGATATAGCGCCTACAGGACAGACAGAGATGCAGGACCCAAGATGGAGACAGCCCTCCTTGCAGGCATTAGGACCGCCCTGCAGAAGCGCTGCAGCATTGCAGTCAGCCATTCCCTTATACTCATAGTCAGGCTTTGTCACATCCTTTCCGCCATGGCAGAAGACGAATGCGACCATCCTTTCCTTGACCTCCACCTTGACGCCGAGGATCTCGCCCATCTTCGCAGCCAGCGCCGCTCCTCCCGGGGAACAGAGCCCAGGCTCTGCCTCTCCCTTGAATACGGCATCGGCATAGGCTGTGCACCCTGCGAATCCGCATCCGCCGCAGTTCGCCCCTGGCATCGCGTTCTCAAGCTCGATTAGCTTCTCATCCTTCTCTATTGCCAGCTTCTTGTCTGCAATCGCAAGTCCAAGTCCAAGAAGAAGACCGAGCACGCCGACGATAATGAATGCAATAACGATACTCATCCCTTCCTCCTTATACGAGACCCAGATTTGTCAGAAGGCTCTTGTCGAACATCATGAAAGCAAGTGCCATGAGACCTGCGGATATGAATGCGATAGGAACACCCTGGAAGACCTTCCTGACTGGAGTCATATCGAGCTTCTCCCTGATGTTGCTCATCAGTATGATCGCCATTGTGAACCCAAGACCTGCTGCAAGACCTGCGGTGAAGCTCTCGAGGAGATTGTAGCCATTATCGATATTGATGATGGCGATGCCGAGAACCGCACAGTTCGTGGTGATAAGCGGAAGATAGATTCCAAGAGCCTTATACAGTCCAGGGCTCATCTTCCTGATGACCATCTCAACAAGCTGCACAAGAGCTGCTATGACAAGAATGAATGAGATGGTCCTGAGGTACTCAAGCCCGAACGGAGCAAGGAGGAATGTGTGGACTGCCCAGCAGACCACCGATGCGATCGCTGTGACGAACGTGACGGCAACGCCCATTCCTATAGCGCTCTCGCTGTTCTTCGATACGCCGATGAACGGACAGAGACCGAGGAACTGCACGAGGATGAAATTCTGCACAAAGATGTATGTTACAAGTATTCCGATATAGCTCATGCCTTTCCTCCCTTAGTGCTCTTCCATGTGAAGAATGCCTTGAGGTATCCCATCAGGAGAAGAGCTCCGGCTGCAAGCGTCATTACGCGCACAGGGCTTGCAGAGAGTCCCGGAAGCGTAATCGTACCGCTGAAAGACCCGATTGGGAAGAGCGTTATCGTACCGGCTCCTATCACCTCTCTGATCAGAGCGATGAAGGAAAGCGACATCGTGAATCCGATTCCCATTCCTATTCCATCAAGGGCACTGTCCAGAACACCGTTCTTTCCGGCAAATGCCTCTGCACGTCCGAGGATGATGCAGTTGACGACGATAAGCGGGAGATAGACGCCCAGCGCTTCATAGATCGCAGGGACGAAGGCATGCATAACCATCTCAACGACTGTGACGAATGAAGCGATGATAACGATGTATGAAGGGATTCTGATTGAATCGGGAATCACCTTGCGGAGCATCGAAATGAAGATATTCGAGCATGTCAGAACGAATATGACCGCGACTCCCATTCCCAGTGCATTCGACACCTGCGTCGAGACACTGAGCGTCGGGCACATTCCCAGCATGATTATGAATGTAGGGTTCTCCTTGAAGAGGCCCTTCGTAAGTTCCTTCATATGACTCATACAGCACCTCCAAGGCTCTTCACATAGTCCGAGCCGGCACGAAGAGCGGATGTGACTCCTGAGAAAGTGACAGAAGCACCGGAGACAAGCGCGCTCTGCTCAGACGGAAGATCATTCTTCGTCACTGGGATCGGGCTGTCCGCTCCAAGGCCTTTGAACATCTCCATATACCAGTCATTCTCAGCCTTCTTTCCGATTCCAGGAGTCTCTGAGTTGGTTGTAAGCTTCGCAGCCATCACAGAACCATCGACAGCATATGATGCGATGATATCCATCGCACCGCCATAGCCATTTGCTGTAAGGCCGAGGATATACCCGGCAAGAGCACCCGAATCATCAGTGAGGGGAATCGAATAACCGACAGCGCCTCCATCTCCCTCCATCTCCTCGCCTATCGTAAGACCTGTGGATACTGCAGAAAGAGCTGCTACCCTGTCATTCTCATTATTCATTGCGATGACAGGAGCTGTCATGTTATTCACTATTGCGCAGAGGAGCGTGCAGACTGCTGATATAAGGAAAAGCGTAACTGCTGTCTTTATATACCTTGTCATGCCTTTGCCTCCTTTGCCTTCTTCTCCGGCTTGACATACCCGAAGTGCTTCGTCTTCACGAATCTCTCGATTGTCGGAGTGACGATGTTCATGAGTATGATCGCAAGGGATACTCCTTCCGGAAGCGAGCCGAAGTATCTGATGAGGAAAGTGAAGAATCCGCATCCGATTGCGAAGATGATCTCGCCCTTCGGCGTTGTCGGGGTCGTTACCCAGTCGGTTGCCATGAAGAATGCACCGAGCATCAGACCACCGGAGAAAACAGGAAGAAGGATCTCTCCATGGAAGACGCCGAGTCCATATGGCACACCTCCGAACATCCATGAAAGGAGGGCGAATGATCCGATATAGATCACAGGGATCCTCCATGTGATGATCTTCATGCAGAGAAGGAAGATACCACCAAGGATGAGAAGGAGAGCGGAGACCTCGCCTATGCATCCACCGACATTCCCGAAGAATGCATCGACGGCATATGGGGATATCCCGGTCTTAGCCGCTACAGATGAGGCGAAATCCGTGACAGGAAGCGTCAGAAGATCGGAGCTTCTGCCTGCACCGCCGGCTGCGACTGCTGTCTTCATTGCAGAAAGAGGAGTCGCAGATGTCACCGCATCGGAGAGGAAAACCCTCGGCGTACGGAATGCGGACATCTGGGATGTGAATGAGAAGAAGACGAAGACACGCCCTGCGAGAGCCGGGTTCATCCAGTTGCATCCAAGTCCGCCGAATGTCCATTTGACAACGCCGATTGCGAATGCCGATGCAATAAGAGGTATATAGAACTGATGGAACTCAAGCGGAGGCATGTTCATTCCGACAAGAAGCCCTGTTACAAGAGCCGATCCATCACGGAGCGTGAACTCCTTCGAGACCTTTCCGAGGAGATACTCCGTCAGAAGCGCTGATCCGATCGATACGATGAGGACGAAGAGCGCTCTCATCCCGAACGACCACACGCCCCATAATGCAGCGGGAAGGAGTGCGATGAATACCATGAGCATCGCTTTATCAGTCCTCAGACTCCCGTGGATGTGAGGACTAGTGCGTACTGTCATCATTTCTTCTTCCTCCCCAGTTTCTTACCGAGCTTGAAGCCCTGGACGAGCGGCAGGTGCGAAGGACAGGTGTAAGCACAGCATCCGCACTCCTTGTAGTCAATCAAGCCAAGATCCATAGACGCTTGATAGTTCCCG
>CALXKS010000041.1 GCA_944389015.1 uncultured Spirochaetaceae bacterium | reverse complement strand
ATTTTGAATAACTGTCAGAAATAATTGCCTCTTCACGATAGCTTCACAAAGAATCCGACAATATGTTGTGTTTTTGTTGTGCGGATAGGCTCTGACTTTTATTACCATTCAGTACAGGTATAGAGCTATGAAGGGTAAGAAAACCATTGTAATACGATACATCATCATGCTTCTGATCTTTGCTGTGCTCACAGCAGGACTCGTCATCTTCTTCTCCTCACGGGAGCCTGTCGTCTATTCAGCACCGCTTAAGCCTGTGGAGATCACCAAGCCTGAGCGGAGGTTCATCGAGAGCGCTATCGATACCACAGGGTATATCGAGGCAAGCGCTATGATTCCTGTCGTCCCATTCGTGCAGGGCACTGTAGAGGAGTATCTGATAGAACCTGGAATGGATGTCGTGGAGGATGAGATCATCGCGGTCATCGATAAGAGGCCTTATGAGCTCCAGCTTGCACAGGCGGAGGCGCAGTTCACAGCAGTGGAGAGTGCATTGAAGCGCACAGCACCTCTGTATGAATCAGGTGCTGCGACACAGCAGGACTATGAGATGGTGAAGGCCCAGCACGATGCTGCCAAGGCACAGCTTGAGCTTGCCCAGCTGCAGCTCTCATATGCGGATGTGGTATCGCCTGTCTCCGGGACTGTCCTTATGGCACCATCTGCAAAAGGATCGATCGCATCATCCGAACAGCCTCTGGCTGTAGTGGCGGATCTTGGTGACCTTATTGTGAACATCAGTGTAGGGGAGAAGTACTTCTCCAGGATCAAATCCAGCCCGGAAAGCCTGAAGATAACCATATCGAGTCCCGATGGAGCTGTTTCGGAAGCTGAGGTGATCTCCGTTTCCCCGTTCATCGATCCGACATCGAAGACATTCAAGGTCAAGGTAGGCCTTATTGATCCTTCAGCTTTCACTCCGGGCATGTTCGTCAGGATCCATATTGTCTATGACAGCGTGGAGTGCAGCACTCTCCCTGTCACAGCCCGCACGGCGGAAGGGGCTGTCTATATGCTTGCATCCGGCGATGTGGCTGAGAGCATAGTATTTGAGAAGATGGCTTCCGATTCCTCGTATTTCCAGATTCCTGAAGGATATGAGAATACAGATTTCGTCATCCGCGGCCAGAATAGCATTCTTTCGGGAGAGAAGGTGGCTGTAGTCTCCGGAGAGGCTCTATGAATGTATCGAAGTTCTCTGTAAAGCATACACCTGTTCTGACGATGATTCTCATCGCCCTTGCGCTCTTCGGTGTATTCTCAGTCTCATCGATGAATCTCGAGTTCATCCCTGACATGAATCTCCCGCAGATCTTCGTCATAGCAATCTATCCCGGTGCCTCTGCCGAGGATGTCGAGAAGACCATCATCGATGTCATGGAGGATAACTTCGTCACCCTTCCTGATTTCCGGGGAATGGACTCGCAGGCGATGAACTCTGCCGCTATGATAACAATCACATTCAGCGATGGTGTTGATGTATATGATCAGCTCGATGAGGTCCGAAACAGGATCTCAGAGATGGAGGATCAGCTTCCTGCAGGCCTTCAGGGAACGCCGACTGCCCTTGTCGGTGGAGCTTCAATGCTTCCTGTCGCTTCGTTTGCCGTATCCGGTGGAACGGATCTCGGGGCAATCACTGAGTATATAGAGAATGATCTGAAGCCCCAGCTTACGCAGATATCAGGGGTGTCCTCGATAACTGTCTCCGGCGGTGTTTATCCTGAGATCGATGTCAGGCTGCGTCTTGATGATCTCGATTCCAAGGGTATTTCGCCGCTTACTGTGTATCAGCTTCTGTCATATTCGAACGTCTCTATGCCTCTCGGAACATCTGAAGCAGGCGGAAGAAGCATAGATCTGAGATTCGATGGCTCATTCCAGGATGTTGAGGAGATCAGATCGCTTCCTGTAGGTGCATCGGATGATGGAACCATCATAAGGCTTTCCGATGTAGCCGATGTCGATCTTGTCTATGACAGCGATGATTACTCCGTGACTTCCATGGGCAAGGATATCGTTCTTGTCGATGTGTCAAAGAGATCCGATGGCAATACAGTGCAGATCACAGACAGCATAAAGAGAATCCTTGCAGATGAGGAGAGGGAGAGCAATGGCGCTCTGTCATTCAGCATGATCAGCGATGATTCACAGATTGTCACATCATCCCTTAAGAACGTGATCGAATCAGGAATAATGGGTGTCATCATCGCGATCCTGGTCATATTCGTATTCCTGAATGATCTCAGGGCTACATTCATCATCGGGCTGTCGATCCCTCTTTCATGCTTCTTCACATTCATCGTAATGAAGATCGCGGGTATTTCCGTGAACCTCATGTCCATATCGGGAATCGTCGTAGCGCTGGGCTCGATAGTCGATGCTTCCATCGTTGTCCTTGATCAGGTCTACAGATTCTACCAGCAGGAGAAGGACGGAAAAGCTCTGTATAGCGTGACACAGTCGATTTACCATGGAACAGGCATTGTCGATAAATCCGTCATCGGCTCGAACCTCACGACTGTTGTCGTATTCATACCGCTTGCCATGCTCTCCGGCATGGTAGGACAGATCCTGCATGATGTTTCCATCACATTCATGTTCGCGATATTCTCCTCTCTTCTTGTCGCTATCGTGTTCGTGCCGTATCTGATGAAGAAGATCCTGAGGGAGGATGGTTCGAGGAAGCCTAAGAAGGAGCTTCTCTTCGTACGCGGCATCAACAAGCTTGAGCATCTGTACAAGCGTGCCCTCGGTTCCTGTCTGGAGCATACTCCGTTCTTCATCATAATCGCCTTCCTGATCTTCGGTGTCACGGTCTATTCCCTGACCCAGCTCGGCTTTGCGTTCATACCATCGACAGACAACAATGATTTCTACATAAGCATAGAACTGCCATATGGCTATACCTCAGAGCAGACGGAGAAGGTGATGCAGGAGGCTGAGATGATCCTTGTTGAGAACGTACCGGAACTGAGGACGGATGTAGTATTCTCTGGTAAGTCAATCGAGGTATTCTCGTTCTCCGCAACCAAGAACCAGGGAGGAATCCACGCTGTCCTTGTCCCTGTAGCCGAAAGGGATAGGGATATCCATGAAATCATCCTTGATATGCAGTACAGGCTCTCTGCTGCTATCCCTGATGCGAAGATCAATGTGAAGAACGGCGGTTTCGATTACCTTGTCGGATACATCTCAGGCGGTGGCGGATACGGCCTTACGCTTGTTGGAAACGACAGCGAGACGCTTTACAGGGAAGCTGACCGGATACGCAATTTCCTCCTTGCCGATCCGGAGGTCATCTCAGCATCTGTGAATTCATCCTATGATGCAAGGACATCGGTAATAGATGCATCCTATGAGTATATGTCATCGCTTGGCATACCTGCATATGAGGCGGCGATGTCATCGGCAATACTCTTCAATGGAGTCGAGGCAGGAACCTTCCACGATAGCACTTCCAATGAGCGCTATTCGATAAATCTGACATCGGATGCGTCCGAAAGGCCTGTCGATGAAGCTTTGCTATCATCCCTTAAGATAAAGACACAGGCCGGTTCCACCGTATCATTCGCCCAGATCGCGGATCTTGCGGAAGAGCAGACGCTTTCGTCCATCAACCACTCGGACAGAGCGCAGACGATTACGATAAACGCACAGCTTACAGGCGAATCGACATCCGGGGTGACCCGCCGTGTGGATGAGTATCTGAAGGCAAATCCGCTTGAGGATGGCATTACGACAAAGGCAGGAGGAATAGGGGAGCTCATGGCTGAATCCATGGGGCCGATCATGCGTGCTCTTATAATCGCTCTCTTCCTTGTCTATATGGTCATAGTCCTCATCTACGAGCGTTTTGACCAGCCTCTCATGATCATGCTCACGGTTCCGTTCTGTGTCATCGGTGTCGTTGTGTCGCTTGCTGTCTTCGGCTCTTCGATGAACATGGTCTCGATAATGGGAATCATCTCCCTTACAGGTATGGTCGTCAACAATGGAATCATCATGGTCGATTATATCAACCAGCTTGAGAAACGTGACAGGCTTGATGCCGCAGCTGCTGCATCAATCGAAGTCGATGATGCTGACAAGGTTCTCATCGGCTTCATGCCATTCGACGATGAGATCAGCCATCTCAAGGATAATGTCAGGGAAGGTACTTCATCCCGTCTGAGGCCTATTCTGATGAGCTCACTGACAACGATTCTCGGTGTTATCCCGATGGCTATAGCAACAGGCGAAGGCGCTGAGGTCTATGCACCGCTCGGCCAGGTGATAATGGGCGGTCTTACGACAAGCACATTCATAACGCTCTTCCTGATGCCGGTTCTCTACTTTGTTCTTGAACGGCATCGCATAAGGAAATTCATGAGAAGAAAAGGACTGGAGGTAAAATAGATGAAGAAGATTGTTTCTGCTTTGGCTGCCGCTATGGTGCTCATTCTCGCATCATCGTGCTCATATGTTTTCAGTGCCTATGTCAATGGCCAGATCACAGGTGAGGTCAGCGGAGAGAACGGAATGCCGATTGATGGTGCAAAGATACTGATCTATGACTCAGAGAGCGTGCGCGATTCTGACTATGACATGGCGCTCAAGGCTTCGGAGAGAGGAACGTACCAGGATATGCCGAATAGCAGTACCATCTGGGGATACTCGAGCGAAGGTATCATCAATGCGATCAGAGTGGTGTGGGAAACTTCTTCTCCTGCCTATGACAAGGATCATGATATCCATGATTTCTATGTCCTTGTCCTCAAAGACGGATATGTCCCCGCAAGAACATATGTCACTGTCTCATCCGGGACAGGTGCTCCTGCTGCTATCAGGATACCATCCCTCAAGCAGATCTATACCAGTGAATCAGGAATAAGCGGTGATGTCTCATCAGGCAGCCCGCTTAAAGGAATCGAGGTCTATGCATATACAGATGCAGATGCATTCAACAAGGCTGCGGATATCGCCCTCGGGCTTGCATCTCTCTATCCTGAGAAATATGCCGACAAGTTCACTCCGGGGAATTACCATGGCTATGCGGTCTCCGAGTCCGATGGAAGCTACCGCATGAAGGTCATGTGGGATGGTGAGACAAGTCCTGGATACTATCTTCTTGCAGTAGGTAACGGGTATTCTCCAGCATCGTATGTCATTGAATCAGGAACATGCACTGTGGATGCAGATGGAAAGATGGATATTTCCCTTAACAAGGCGGAGAAAACAGAGGAAACTGTCTGATGAAGCGTTTGTTGTTGATCATTACTATTGTTTTATTCCTTGTATCACCTGCATTTGCAGAGGAAGGGAATAAATATGGCTTCAATGATCTTGTCCAGTCCATGAATGCTAACAACACCAAAGTAAGGAAGGCTGACGAAGAGGTTATACAAGCGCGGCTCGATAGAAAGGATGCAGAGGCGGGGTATCAGCCGACGATCGAGCTAATGCTCATGGGGATGTATATGGCCAACCCCATCATCGATGATATCACGATAAACACCAATGATATCCTTCTGCAGATGGGCATGTCTCCTCTTCCCCAGAGCTATGATCTGACTCTTTTCGACGGGATCGATAATATGTTCTACAATGCCTCGATCTCGATTACGCAGCCCCTTCTGACGTGGGGGAAGATCATCAACTCCGTCAATCTCTTCAAGTCTGTCGAGAGTGCAAGGGAGATGCAGCGGCGTGATCTCGGCAATCAGCTTATAACCGAGCTCAAGGCAAGGCTTGCCGCTCTTTCATATCTGGCAGAGATCGAGGACTCACTCAATCAGATCATTGCGGTCTCCGATGAGCTTGTGTCCCTTGCAGAGAAGGGCGGTGAGGAGGGCATGATCCTCGAGGAGGATGTGCTTGATGCCAGGATGCAGGCCGGAGAGGCCTCCGTATCCCTGAAGGAGATCGAGAAGCAGAAGACGATGCTTGTCGATGGGCTGAGAGTCCTTACAGGTATTCCTGATCTGGAGCCTGACGAGATTGTGTATGAAGTCGATGAATCGGAGTTCGATGCGGTCCTCTCATCATCGCTTGAATCCCTTGTGGCGCTTGCTACAGCCCCATCATCCCCGGCTTTGCAGATGCTGGGGAAATCCGGAGAGGCGATGGAGTATGCAAAGAAGATAGCCAATGCATCGATGTATGGTGTACCGGATATCGGGCTGCAGCTTTCCCTTAACTATGGCGGAACAAGATTCCCTCTCTTCGAGAAGGGCTGGTCCGGCGAGGATGACTGGGGCCTTAATGTCACCGTCGCTTTCAAGACGACCTTATGGGACGGAGGCAAGATACTGAATAATGTAAAGCGGGCAGAGAGCCAGATCCGTTCCAATGATATCGACATAGACAGCGCTGTTGAGACGCTGACTACGAATGTGACAGATGCCTATACAAGTGCAGAGCTGTCAGCTGCGAAGATCGGATACCAGGAGCTAAAGCTCGAGAACGCCAAGCTGAAGGCCGAGCGTGAAGAGCAGCGGTTCAAGGCAGGAGCCTCTTCCAGAAGCGATATCCTCCAGAATGAACTTGAAAGACTTCAGGATGAGATCGATCTTGTGAGCGAGAAGATAAATCTTGCACAGAACTGCTATACAATCTGCTATCTGACCGGTAGGACTTCATCATCTCTTCCATTGATAACAGATGGAGGAACAATATAAAGCAATAGCCATCCATGAGTGATTCTGGATGGCTATGCTGTATCTTCTGTAGATTTAAAATAGCAATTTAAAATAAACTGATAGTAAAGTCATACAAAAAATGAAAACTGGAAATCAAATCTATATCATTTAGCTACAAGATTTCTATCAGACAGATATTTTACTATAATGCTTTCAGTGTGGTTCCTATCATTCTGTATTACAGAACCTCGTACTGCGATGCCTTTCATGATATTTGCCTTTGGATAGGCCTGCTTCAGAATTCTCTCCGTCATCGCGAGTCCGTTGTCCTCGTGGGTGCATACAGGATAGATATTGAGGTTTTCCGTGTTTATCCCGTCAAGGAATGAATAAACAGCCATCGGAAAATCTCCCCACCAGTTGGGATACACAAGCACAAGGTTTGTTATCGCATCCATATCCGGCAGCGGATTCCCAAGCTCTGGGCGGGCATTCTCCTCTGCCTCCTTCCTTGCGATCTTGTTGCACTCTTCAAGATTCTCCGGATAGCCTGCCTCTGTACATATCTCATATTCATCAGAGCCAAGAATCTCCGAAATCATATCTGCAAGGATTGCCCCGCTTCCTTTCTCGACATTGCCGACATTGAAATTCTCTCCATTCCTGGAGAAGTATGCTATGAGCGTGTTGTCCATTGGATTCCTCCAGAGAGATGATACACATCCTGATGCAGATTTGGAAGCACCGTATAGTTATATATAATTTTTGATTTTTAAATTTGAATTTAATATACCGATTTTAGAATGATATTAATAATTCAATAATTTAAACTATTATCTTCAATATAATTGCTTTACGAATGTTTTCTTTCCCCATAGGTCCTGATGCTGAAGAATGCCGTCCTGAGGAATTGCAGATGCGTAACGGGATATTCAATTATATTATCCGACGTTCAGAAGGAAGGAAGTGGGTGGAAGATGTGACCAGCAAGTATCAGGAGCAATCTGCATTTTTTTTTGATTGCTTCAAGTTTCAGATTTTCTCAACGAAAACATCACTCTCTGCTTACGGCATCAGAGGTATCGTCAGCGTCAGGAACCAGTCAAACTGTCTAAGCGTATGGTAAGTATGTTTGCCACTTCATTAAGGTGGTTTTCTAATATCTAAGCTTTATTTTGAGGAGAGTTGTATGTTTTACTAAAGGTATTGCGACTCGCTCGTGTATACATGAATTACGGCAGAGAATCCAGACCGACCCAAACGCTGTCTCTGACATCCGAGGTAAGTGTCTAACTGGGGCAAGCAATCAGGGAATGCTGCTGATAATCAGCCATATGGATTATGTAACAATAAGCAGACCAGATGAGGAGCCTTTGGAAGAACACATGCGGCTAAATCATCCAGGCTTGTTCTTGATTTTGTTGATAATGCATATAGGTTGTAATGCATTCCAAATTGATTTCTTTGATGACTGATATTGCAAGAAGAAGGTTCTAAGTGGTTATCGTATGGAAACTCTTTGTTATATATAGCATTGATAAATCAGTTCAGAGGAATTCACCATAGTAATGATAGAGAAAGAAATCAGTTGAATGATATGCTGATATCCTAATGCGATAGGGTTTTTATTTCTATGATGAGTATATGATATCAATCGATCTATATAACAAATGGTTATCTAAGAAATATCATATAAAAATAATACTATATTAATGTTTAATGTATTTTATAAAAATATTGAAACAAATAATTTTAAAATATTTGTTGACATCTTCGACATCTGAATTGATAGAAGATTTATAAAAAAATCCCCAGACGCCTTGCACTGCATCTGGGGTGCTTGTGGGAGGATACCCTTAGCAATCATGAGAATACATTGGATGTGGGCATCTGTCAACGAATATGCATTATAATTTCGTATAAATTGACAATTTGGTGAAGTTTTATTGTATATTGCTTCCTCCTTGTAGCAAATGGAGAGTTATTATAAACTCTCAACTGGAGATTAATATGCATAACTACAGAAAGATTAACAGTGATGTATTCTATGTAGGTGCAAGCGACAGACGTCTTGCGCTTTTCGAGAACATATATCCGATTGATCGCGGTGTCAGCTACAACTCATATCTTGTCATGGATGAGAAGACTGTACTGCTTGATACAGTCGATCACTCCGTTTCCAGGGAGTTCCTTGATAATGTCGAGGCAGTCCTTTCCGGAAGGAAGCTTGATTATCTTATCGTAAACCACATGGAGCCTGATCATTGCTCAGTGATTGCAGAGCTTGTGATCCGCTATCCAGAGCTTGCGATTGTTGGAAATGCGAAGACAATCCAGATGATCAAGCAGTTCTATTCCTTCGATGTCGATAGCCGTGCCCATGTTGTTAAGGATGGAGACTCGCTCTCAACAGGCAAGCATAATTTCGTCTTCGCTTTTGCTCCGATGGTACACTGGCCGGAGGTCATGGTTTCCTTCGATACAACCGATGGATATCTGTACTCTGCCGATGCTTTCGGAACGTTCGGTGCTCTCAGCGGCAACCTCTATGCCGATGAGGTCGAGTTCGACAGAGAGTGGCTCGATGATGCTAGAAGATATTACATCAATATAGTAGGGAAGTATGGCGTGCAGGTCATGAATACGCTGAAGAAGGCTTCATCTCTTCCGATCAAGATGATCCTGCCTCTCCATGGTCCTATCTGGAGAGAGGACCTTGGATACTTCATCGGCAAGTATACGACATGGGCCTCCTATGTTCCTGAGGATAAGGGGCTTCTCCTTGTCTATTCATCAATCTATGGGAATACAGCATCTGCAATGGATCTCCTTGCTTCGATGTGCGCAGAGAAGGGAATAAGGAATATCCACATGTATGATGCCTCGAAGACAGATTGCTCCGTGCTTGTTTCCGAGTGCTTCAGGTACAGCACCATTGTCTTTGCTTCCCCGACTTACAATGCGGAGATATTCCCGAAGATGGAGACCCTTCTTCTTGATCTCAAGGCTCATGCATTCCAGAACAGGGATGTTGCCGTGATTGAGAACGGTACATGGGCTCTTTCCTCAGGCAGGAAGATGACAGAGCTTCTTTCTGCGATGAAGAACATCAGGATCCTTGAGCCTTCCGTTTCCATAAAGTCCTCTGTGAAGGATGGAGAGAGGGAGCAGCTCGCGGTCCTTGCGGATGCGCTTGCTGCAAGCGTCAATAAAGCTGAATAAAACTTGCAAAGAGGGCTCCGGCCCTCTTTTTTCCGGCGGTTGATAATGGGAATTATTGAGACATTCATCCTTGCTGTCGCACTCAGCATGGATGCATTTGCGGTATCTGTCTGCAAAGGCCTTTCGATGGGGAAGGCCA
>CALXKS010000040.1 GCA_944389015.1 uncultured Spirochaetaceae bacterium | reverse complement strand
CACAAGCTCAGCAGCGGAAGAAGCTCCTCCCCAGTGCCCTGTGCCCCTTTCATGAAGAACGCTGAACATGGTTCTTCTGAAGCATGCTGCAAGATACGAAAGCTCTGCTGCATCCATCTTCTTTGAGGGATCTGCAAGCAGTGCCTGAAGCTTTGCGTCCATATTATCCTCCAAATTGTAATTCTGTATACAATTCTTATATCATCGTATTTCTATCTATGCAAGACAAAAGCCGCATAGCCGAACAATGAAAACCCTTATTATGGCCCTCATTGTATACAATCAAGATTGACCCCTCTATGAATGTATCCTAGAATCAGGGAAAGAGGAGTGAAAATGGAATCTTCCACCCAATCTTTAGCTGACCAGGTATACTCACTCATCAAAGGCGAAATCCTCCGAGGAGAGCTTTCTTTCGGAGAGAAGATCCGTGAGGATGATCTCGCCGCAAGATTCGGTGTCTCCAGAACCCCGGTAAGAGAAGCGATAAGGCGCCTTGCTGAGTATGGACTTGTCAAGATTGCTCCGAGAAGCCATGCCGCAATCGCCAGGATCAGCGAGAGCGAAGCCCGCGATATCGCGGAAATCCGCATCGACCTCGAATCCTTTGCCATCGATCATCTTAACCCGGTTCTCTTTACTGAGAAGCTTCCTCTCCTATCCCACTATGCCGCCGTCTGCCAGTTCTCACTCTCCATCGGAGAAAGAGACAAGGCCTTTGAGCTTGATAGCCTCTTCCACATCACTCTCACAGAGATTGCAGGAAACGCTACTCTATCAGAGCTTTACAAGCATCTTGATGCCCGGGTACAGCTTCTGAGGGTCAAGCAGGGGCTGGCAGAGGAGACGCTCGTCCGCTTTCTAAGCCAGCATGGAGAGCTTCTGGCCCTCCTTAAGGCTGACAAGAAGCAGGAAGCGAAGAATCTGATCAGATTCCACGTGCTCCACGAGTAATCAGGCCCCAAGCACCTCAATAAGAAGACCGGTAGGAATGACAATCCAGTTCCAGCCTTTCTCATGATGGGTCACGTTATACTTATCAGCCTTTGCAAGGACAGCATCGACATCATCCACGGCTATGCCAAGATGATTCATCGTTCCCTGCACGAGCTCTCCGTCATAGGGAACAAGCTGGATACCGCCCGAAAGCCATACCTGGCGCTTGCCATTATCAGCAGTTCCCTCTTTAGTGACCGTCATTCCGAAGACATCTTCGAAGAACTTTATATTCCATTCAAGATCATTCACATTGATGGCAACGTGATCCATATATTCCTCCTCTCATTTCGCCAGAGCAGCCTTGATATCCTCAATGCAGCTTCCTGGAGATGTCAGAACCTTCTTTCCTGTAGCCTCCCTCACAAGATTGGCAGCAGTTGCCATGCTTGCCTGGGCCAGGACTATGACATCTGCGTCCGTTGCGGTGCGGGCCAGAGCTGCAAGACGGGCATCATGCCCCTGCACATCTCCGAGATTGAGCATATCCATCGCTTTAGTATCAAGATATGACTTGATGACAGGAGAGACACCGAGCTTCTCTGCCTCCATCCTGATTCTTGATACAGTCGGATCAACAGTCGTAGGAGCTGTTGCAAGCACTGCGATATTACCGCCGATTGCTGCAGCATCCCTGCACATGCGATCATCGATAAGAAGCACCGGAACATCGAAAGATGATCTCAGCTCCTCGGCAAAAGGGGTAAGGGAAGAGCATGTCACTGCTATCACATCGGGCATTCCCGCAGAAAGCGACAGGAGATCAAGATAGAGCTTCCTTCTGTTCTCAGGAGGGAAGTACCCCTTCTCCCTGGCATTTGTGACAAGGAACTCATCGACCATATTGGTAACGGAAACATCCTTGATTTCCTTCTCAAGCATGGTCTGGAACGATCCATATACACTCTTGACGGTATGCAGCAATGCGATTTTCTTCATGATCAATTCTCCTCCCTTTTCAGAAAGAGGGGCATCAGCCCCTCTCATGATTAAGCATCCTTGCCGATCTTTGCCAGATAGTCGACCTGATACTGCTTCATATACTCAGCAGCTTCATGTCTGTCCATGAACTGGGAGATAAGAGCATTGCGCTGGATGTAGCCAACCTGCCAATCCTCAGTCTCGGAAACCTGTCTCAGGCACTCTGTCCAGTAATCAGCAGCTGCATCGCTCATAGCCTTAGGTCCGACAACACCGCGCCATACTGGGACTTCAACATTGTTATAGCCCTCGAACTCGCCGAGTGTAGGAGCATCCTTGAAAAGCTCGGTCGGGAATCTCTCGTTGGAGAGAGCGAGGATCGGCTTCATGCGGCCAGCAAGAACATACTGCTCAGCTGCAGCAGGCTTGCCGAGAACGAGGTCAACGTGTCCACCGAGAAGAGCTGTGATAGCTGTCGATGTGGAGTCGTTTGTTGTGTATGCAAGCTGACTCTGGGAAACACCAAGCTCCTTGATGAGAGCATTGTATGTCTCGATATCGTCGCCCTTGGATCCTGCGATGACAACTCTCTCACCAGCTGCAAGAGCGTCAAGGACTTCCTGCCATGACTGGTACTTCGTGATATCGCCAGCGAAGAGAAGCTGCTTATCAACAGCCATGACTGCCAGCGGTGTGAAGTTCTCGATGCGGTTGTCTGTATTTGCAAGCATCGGCATGATATCGCCAGAGTTGAATGTAAGGATAGTGTGATCAGCTCTTGGACCGGTCATTCTGGAAACATTCAGTCTTCCGACCTCTCCACCACCATCGGTTACATAGTCGATGACGATGTTGGCATCGCTGATGCCGTTTGTTGACATTGCGTTCTTTGCTTCCTGTGTGAAGATATCAGAACCGCCGCCTGGGTTTGAAGTTACTGTCCAGGTAACATCTCTTGACGGTGTGAAAGTTCCGTCACCGCTCTCCTTTGAGCCTCCTGCGAATACTGCCATAGCCACGATGAGCATAGCAACAATTGCAATTCTCCTTTTCATTTATGTCCTCCTATTAAGCAGACTTCTTCTTTGGTGTGTAAGCACCGGTCTTGGTAAGTATTGTCCTTACAACTGGGAATGCGCAGATGACGATGAGAACCGTTGTAAGCACGATTGCGATTCCGCTTCCGAAGAATACCTCACTGATATCTCCGCCAGTTCCGATGAATGCCTTTCTCATATTGTCCTCAAGCAGCGGAGCGAGAACGAATGCGAGAAGCATTGGGGATGTCGAGTAGCCATTCTTCTCGAAAAGATATCCGAAGACACCAGCGAGGAGCATGACGAATACGCCGAACATCGAGTATGTGGATGCATATGCACCGACGAAACATACGATCATGATGATAGGAATCATGACTCTTACAGGAACCTTGAGGATCTTGAGAAGAACCGGGATGATTCCAAGGGAGATGGCAAGCGCTACGATATTCGAGATAAAGAGCGATGCAATGAGACCCCATGCGAAATCAGGATCGTTTGTGAAGAGGAGTGGTCCAGGGTTGAGACCCCACATCATGAGACCGCCGAGGAGAACAGCACCTGTTCCGGATCCCGGGATACCGAGAGCAAGGAGCGGAGCGAAGCTTCCTGCAGCAGCAGCGTTGTTCGCAGACTCAGATGCAGCAATACCTTCGATAGCACCTGTTCCAAGAGGCTCTTCGCTCTTGAATGCCTTCTGCATAGCATATGCGAGGAAGGATGCAGCTGTAGCACCAGCACCAGGAAGAACACCTACGAATGTTCCCATGACACCTGCTCTGATTGAAGGAGGAGTAAGTCTCTTCCAGTCATGAGCTGTAAGCATCGATCCACGGATCGTGAGCTTATCTGTAACAGCATTGACCTTGTTGTCCTTCTCATCCATGAGCTGCATGAGCTGAGCGAATCCTACTGTACCGATAACGAATGGGATGCACTCAACGCCGCCCAGGAGGTAGATATTACCGAAGTCGAAGCGTGGGCGTCCTGTCTGAACATCCATACCGATCGATGCGATGAGGATACCGATGAACGAGAGGAGAAGACCCTGTACAGGATTTCCACCGACAAGCCATCCGATACTTGTCATAGCAACGAGGAGAAGAACAGTCATCTCTGCCGGTCCGAACTTGAGTCCGAGCTCTGCAAGAGCTGGCCCAAGGATAACCAGGATGAGCATACCGATGATACCACCGATACATGATGATGCGTTAGCTGTCATCAATGCCTGGCCAGGACGCTTCTTGACTGTAGCCATCGGGTATCCGTCAACAGCTGTGAGAACAGCCGGCGAGTCGCCAGGGATGTTGAGAAGGATAGCCGAGAATGCACCGCCATACATGTTGGAGTAGTAGAGAGCTCCGAGCATGATGATAGCCGTGGTCGGGTCGAACTTATATGTAAGAGGCAGCAGGAGCGCAACACCAGCGAGAGAGCCGATGCCAGGCATAGCGCCTACGATAAGACCAAGGATTGATCCAAGGAGACAAGCACCGAGATTCTGGAGTGAGAATACAACTCCGAAACCATGAAAAAGCCAAGCGAAATTTTCCATAGCTAAACCTCCTTCCTCAATAGCCCATGATGAGATTACCGATGATTCCGATCGGGAAATCGATCTGGAGCCACATGGTAAAGATCGGGATGACGATGATCAGGCAGAAAATAGTTGCGATGATTGTCGTCTTCCAGCTCATCTTCTCATAGAATCTGCACCAGAGTATCTCAAACACGATGACTGCAGGTACTGTTCCGATTACGAATACACCAACAATAAGTCCTACGAATCCAAGCGGGACATACCAGTTGAGCGCTTTGTACTCCTCTCCCTTCTTCTTGAGACTCTGGAGAAATGCCATAACGCTGAAAATCATGAGACCTACAGCGATGATGATTGGGAAGAATCCCTCGGTCGGAGTATGGGTGTTATGATTCCAGAATCCGAAATCACCCATTCCGATCATGAAGAAGACCAGACCAACGATGAAGCCGATAATAGGCAGGATCTGCTGGGTCGGGAGCTTCACAGTCTTTTTTCCGTTCATTTTGCCTCCTGATAAAGATGAGCTGCCATGCGGCTTGCCATCTTTACTGCGTTCTCGAACGCACTTGTTTTAACAATGCCCTTGCCTGCGATGTCATATGCAGTGCCATGAGCACAAGTTACGATTGGAGCAGGAAGTCCTCCCGCGATTGTGATGCCCTGCTCGAAGCCCTTGAGCTTGAGAGCGATCTGTCCCTGATCATGATACATTGTGACAGCAGCATCGAACTCACCCTTGAATGCTCTGATGAAGAGGATATCCGAAGGGAATGGTCCCTGGGCATCGATTCCCTGGCTCTGGGCCTTCTCGATTGCCGGCTTGATGACATCGATCTCCTCACGTCCGCAGAGTCCGTTCTCGCCTGCATGCGGGTTGAGAGCTGCGATAGCGAGCCTTGGCTTTGCGATACCGCTGTTCTTGAGCGATACATTCGCAAGCGTGATAGCTCTCATGATCGAATCGACTGTGATATGATCGCTTACTTCCTTGATAGGAATATGGCTTGTTGTTCTTGTAGTCCAGAGATCACCTACTACATTGATCTCTCCGAAAGGAGCTGTATGGTTGAACTCATGTGCAAGAAGATGGTGCTCTGACTCATATGGGCATCCAGCTTCCTTCATTCCGGCCTTGTTGAGCGGTCCGAAGCAGAATCCCTCGATAGCCTTCTCCTTGTAGAGCTTGACTGCGAATGTAAGCATATCGAGATTCGCACGTCCTGACTCGATCGTAAGCTTTCCGATAGGAGCTTCTTCAGGAGAGAGGTTGTTTCTATTGAACATAGGATAAACGCCGCCATCCCAGGTTGCCTCAGAGATATCATTGATCTCCTTGACCTCGATCTTTCCACCGACTCCCTCGAGTGCGCGGTTGAGGATTCTCCTGTCTCCAATAAGAACAGGGCGACAATAGTCATCAAAGAAACGATTTACAGTGAGTTTAGCGATAATTTCCGGGCCAACACCTGCTCCATCTCCGAGCAGAATGCCGAGAACTGGCTTTCTTTCCATCATAAAGATGTCCTCCTTTTGCGAACATTTTAGCATAGAGCATGCCAAGAAAACCAGAATTTACGCAAAGATTGACTTTTAATATTGATATAATCTTTCTATAGAAGAAAATAGAAATTTAACATTAAAATAAAGTTCAAAATTGAAAATGGAACAGCATCAGTGTTCTAAATGTTTCATTTGTTTCATTTTTAACATTATACGATTCATTTTGTTTCATTTGAAACAGCAAAACATCTGATTTCAGTCCACAGTGTTCCCGGGAAGAGATTTGAAACGACGCCACAATGTTGTCCTGGAAATTCCCATATGCTGAGCAAAATCCGAAAGGGAGAGCCCCGATGATATATATTCATCATAAAGCTCCGCTGTATCACCACCCCGCTTCCATTTATGGACTATATCAGGCTGGAAAGATGAAGAGGCGGGGACAAGGAACTCACTATCAGGTATATCTATATTCCTTATGCTCTGGGCTGTTATCCTGTCATGTCCGTTAAGGACGACAATCCGCTCAGCCACATTCCTAAGCTCTCTTATGTTTCCCTGCCACTTGTATCTCTGAAGCTCCGATATGGCGGCATTGTCAACGGGAGGCGGCATTATGGACATGCGCTCAGCATAAAGGTTCACGAAATGGCGGAACAGAAGACCTATATCATTTCCCCTTTCCCTGAGAGGAGGGATATATATCATCAGCAGATTGATCCTATAATAAAGATCTCTTCTGAAAAGACCTTTATCGATCAGCTCCGGAATATTCTGATTGGTCGCGCACATAACACGGACATCGACAGGTATGACATCATCGCCTCCAACGCGCATTATCTGCCTCTCCTGCAGAACCCTCAGAAGCTTTGCCTGAAGCTGTATCGGCATCTCCCCTATCTCATCAAGGAATATCGTACCATGATGGGCAAGCTCGAAAAGACCTATCTTTCCGCCTTTCCTTGCACCGGTGAAAGCGCCCTCCGCATATCCGAAAAGCTCTGATTCCAGAAGCTCTCCGGAAAGGGCTGCGCAGTTCACTGCGACAAAAGGCCCGGAAGCACGCTGGCTGGCATTATGCATCGACTGCACAAACAGCTCCTTGCCGGTACCGGTCTCTCCGGTCACGAGCACATTGCCATCGGCCTGGGCGTATCGCATAGCTTTTGCGATAAGCTGCCTCATGCTGATTGAATCTGCGATGATATCAGAGAAATGGTATCTGGCTATCAGCCCTTTCTCCTTGAGATTCGACTGAAGGATCTTCCCTCCGGTCTCATAGAAGCTGGTGAGCTTCTGCATGGTTATCAGGACGGTTCCGCTGTCTCCGATTATCTGCTGCTGGACATACATCTCCTGACCGTTTATGGTTTGGACTATCTCCGTCATCCTTCCTTCCTGAGCCATATCGAATAGGGCAGCGGGATAGATAAGATCTATGGATTTCCCGACTATATCCCGGCCGGAGAAAAGCTTCTCTGCCAGACCATTGGCGAGCATGACCACACGATCGGGGCCTACTGCAAGCACACAGTATGGAAAGCTGTCTATGGCTTTCTTCAGGAGATCCGATCTCATTCTTTCCCTGTCAAGCGACTTTGCGGTCAGGGCAGCATCTGAAATGGCCTTCTCCATCGTATCATGCCCAGTTCTGAGCGGCACATAGTTCATTGAATGCTTGCCGGCATAGGCACTCAGAGTCATTCCTCCGACGAAGACGGATACCCCCTGCTCCTCGAATTTCCTGATTACAGAGGCCAGTTCATCCTCATCATTGGCAATTTCCATCAGGATATCCATGCCTGTAAGCATCCTCAGGGATTCAAATGAAAAGCTATCCTCCGTCGAAAGGATGACACCAATCTTCGCATTCTTCCCATATTCCTTCTGTACAATGCAGAGAGCATCAAGGATATCGGAACCCGTCATCATGATCTCAACGATGTGGATATCGGGATGCATATGGCGCAGGGCGCGGCATGTCATTCCTCTGGCAACGATTATGTCGAACGAGCGCAGCTTATCAAGAAGATCCGAATCGGTACCGTAAAGACATGCAGTGGAGAAGCTGATGCCTTCTGTCCTGACAGCATCAATCATCGCCTCGCATTCCGGTATAAGATCCTCATATGGAATGATAACCAAAACCCTGATCATTCCTTGATTATAATTTAGCTGGCTGATGCGTGCAATTGTGTCGGTGATACAACCCTGCTATCATTAGAGCATGAATATAAAAGATTTTCTGATGTATATACTGCTGATGATACTCATCGCATTCACGATCTTCAATTTCTATGCCCTGCTGACTTCGAAGAAGAGAAGAGCGAAATCCGCCGCAAGCTACTATCAGGAGATGGGAACGATAGAGGACAGTCTTCTTAAGCTGATGAAGGAAAGAGCACTGAACTTCACAACGGTGAAAAGACTGATGAATGACAAAGGACAGGGAATCGTCATAGTGACCGATCCCGAGAAACGCAAAGCCGCAATAGGGATGAGGGGAGATACGGAGCTCTTCTCATTCGAGGATCTCGAGGATGCCGGAAAGGAATACCTCCACGGGGAGAAAAAAGGAAAGGTCCTGGGTTCGCGCGTATATGCCGTCATATCGGGGACTAGATTCGAATATACGATCGCATCAAAGCCATTCAGCCCCAAAGGGCCTTTCGGCAAGGTGCTTTATCAGACGACGGAAGAGTTCTACGATGAACTGATGAGGATAATCGAAGAAGGAAAGAAACAGCCTTCGTGAGGAATAGCTGATGCACTGACGAGAAGAGGAACGGGGCCTCCGTTCCTCTTTCTTATCTGCACTGACCATTCTCTATTTCTCAAGAACAGCCTTGATTCTCCTGACTCCGGCGGAGGATGACTGCTCCTTCAGAATGTGGAAGTGTCCCATATCGCCTGTATGGGTGACATGAGGGCCTCCGCATACCTCCTTGGAGAAATCGCCTATGGTATAGACCTTGACCATCTCACCATATTTGGAATCGAAGAAGGCAATAGCACCTGAGTTCCTCGCATCTTCAAGAGACATCGTCTCGCATGTAACGGTAAGATCTCTCTTGATTGCATCATTCACAAGATCCTCCACTTCCTGGATCTGCTCCTTTGTCATCGGTTCCGGGTGGGTGAAGTCGAATCTGAGTCTCTCAGCTGTTATGTTCGAACCCTTCTGCCCGACATGGGTGCCGAGAACACGGCGGAGTGCCGCATGCAGAAGGTGCGTTGCGGTATGCAATGCTGTTGTCTGCTCACTATGATCTGCGAGACCGCCCTTGAACTGCTGTTCAGCACCTGCACGTGAAAGCTCCTGATGCTTCTCGAAAGCTGCATGGAAGCCATCGATATCCACTGTGAATCCATGCTCAGCAGCAAGCTCTGTCGTGAGCTCAATCGGAAATCCGTATGTATCATAGAGCTTGAATGCAAGACGGCCGGAGATGACACGACTGTTTCCCTTCATGAGATTCGGGAGCATTTTCTCGAACTCCTTCTCGCCCTTTGTAAGGGTCTGGGAGAACTTCTCCTCTTCCTTCAGGAGCTCCTCATGTATGAACTCCCTGTGCTCTTCAAGCTCTGGATATGGTGCAGAATAAAGAGAAAGCACAACATCAGCGAGGGAAGAGAGGAACGCATGGTCGATGCCGATCTTCTTTCCATGGCGCACAGCCCTTCTGATAAGCCTTCTCAGAATATAGCCCTGGCCTACATTGGATGGAGCGATTGCCTTCTGATCTCCGAGGATGAATACCGATGTCCTGATATGATCGGAAATGATCCTGATTGAGATATCATCTTCCTCATTCTCTCCATATTTCCTGCCAGAGAGCTCCTCGATCTTATGGATGATCGGCTGGAAGACCTCTGTCTCATAAACGCTCTTCTTTCCCTGAAGCACAGCGACGGTTCTTTCGATGCCCATACCCGTATCGATGCACTTCCTTGCCATCTCATGGTATGTCCCATCGGACTCCTTCCTGTACTGCATGAAGACATCATTCCAGATCTCGAAGTACTTGCCGCACTTGCAGCCTGGTTTGCAATCAGGTCCGCAGGCTGGTCTTCCTGTATCGAAGAACATCTCAGAGTCCGGGCCGCATGGTCCTGTCTCGCCAGCAGGTCCCCACCAGTTATCCTCACGGGGCATGTAATAGACATGCGAAGGATCGATCCCGAGCTCAATCCATCTGGCAGCAGCCTCCTCATCACGAGGAACCTCGGCATCACCCTCAAAAACAGTGACGGAAAGACGGTCAACCGGGATTCCCAGAACCTTGGTAAGGAACTCGAAGCTGTAGCCGATCATCTCCTTCTTGAAGTAATCTCCGAGAGACCAGTTTCCCAGCATCTCGAAGAATGTGAGATGATGCGGATCCCCTACGCTGTCGATATCACCGGTGCGGATGCACTTCTGATAATCAGTGAGCCTTGTTCCAGCAGGATGCTCTGCTCCAAGGATATATGGGACAAGAGGATGCATTCCGGCCGTTGTGAAAAGCACAGTCGGATCATTCTCTGGAATCAGGGAAGCCCCCGATATCTGCTTATGCCCTTTCGAGACGAAAAAATCAATATAAAGCTTTCTAAGCTGATCAGCAGTAATCTCTTTCATAAAAATACCTTTAGATTTCCGCGTATATCCTATTCGTGTCAGAATATGTGGTCAAGAGAAGAGATCTGGAAGGATCTCTTTTTCCTTCTTAGACAGCAGCCTCTTCATATCCTTTTCCTTGCTGTATACAAGAGCTCCATCCTCAACATGCTTCTTCATCCACTGATACTCAGGATTCGACGAAGCGAATATCGGCACCATGAGCTTTGCCCCATGGGCGGCAGCCTGATCGGCTATAGACCACGAAGGGCCTCCGTCCTTCTCCTCTGCGATGAATACCGCATCCGATATGGAGGCAAGGAAACTGTTCCGGACCTTCCCGAACCATCTCTCAGTTTTACGCGATGGGGCAAATACGGTTATCAGAAGGGCTTTTTCCATTAGTTCCTTCTGAAGCGGTATGAGCTGTTCCGATTGGCATTTCGAAAGAGGGGTGGAGAGCACTCCGATAGCATTGCCATAAAACCGCAGGGCAACCTGAAGGGCAAAAGATGGCAGGCCAGGATCAAGAGGGGCCATCACGACACCATTCTCCTTCATAAGCGCACCCGCAGCCCCGAGCATATCGCTTCTTCCCTGTATTGAAGGATGCGGCATACCGACCATCGTAACAATCCTCTTCTGCAGCAGCGATACATTGCCCGCAGCATAGACAAATGGGAAAAAAGCGCCGCTCATCCGGGGAAAGTATACTGATTCCTGAGTCAGAACCGTATATGGAATGCTCTGGCTGTCAAATGCATCCCTTACAGAGCGCCAGATATCCATCGCCTCCGGCACGTCTCCTATGATTTCACCGCATCTCTCTGCATAGGACGCAAAAGGCTCCGCTGTATCCACCATCCGCGAAAGCTCCGAATAAACCCGATAAGCCTTATCCCTGTCCCAGCCATAAAGACACAGAAGCGTCTCATAGCACTTGGCTTCTTCAATTGCTCCTGAGGACATCCCGCCTTGCCTCCAGCATAATCTGAATGAAATCACAGAGTGGAACAGATAGAGAATGCTTCTTTCCAAGCCTTGATACCGCTCCCGCGAAATACCTGTTCTCTGTCTCCCTGCCAGCTTCTACATCCTGAAGCATTGATGTACGTCCATGGTCACGGAGAGCTGTGACTCTCCTGATCATCTCCTCAATATCCTCCTGCGAGAGCACTATTCCCTCCGCAGATGCTACAGTCTGCACCTCTCTTGCAACAAGCCTCACTGCACGAATGAAGTCCCGGCTTGATGATATCGCAGCATAATCTGCATCGATTATCGCGGACAGGGTATTGAAGCAGGTATTCAGCATGAACTTCCACCATTTCTCATGGAGTATATTGTCCGGGATCGCATAGCGCTGGCCAGCGCTATCAAAAAGGTGTTTGATAGCACATATGCGTTCTGTCATCTCGCCGTTCTTCTCTCCGAAGATTATATTACCGCCCTCAGAGAAGCATGTTGTATCAAGACCGGAATGAACAGAAGAGAGATCTGTTATGAATGCATATACCACACGCTCAGGTCCGAACTTCCCAGACAGTATGCTCTCTGCATCGATTCCATTGAGGAGCGACATGAGAATCGTATCAGGGCCTATGAAGGGCTCTGCTTCTTCCATCGCGCTTTCAAGTGAGAAATTCTTGACTGCGAATATGACAAGATCGGCATATGATGCTGAAGAAGGAGTCAGGCATGGAATATCCAATACCCGGCCATTCAGCATTATTCCGCTTTCGTATCTTTCCTTCCTGCCTTCATCGATGATGAATGCAGTATCCGCAACATGGGAGAGCTTTTCGGCAACAACAGCACCGACAGCCCCTGCTCCTATTATCCTGACAACCATAGCACGATTGTATTCACTGCAAAGGATACATGCAAGGAAACTTCAGCTAATCGCAACAATGTGATATTGTCATTGCATGCACGCGATACTTCACTTCATACTTTCAGTGATAATCTCAGCGAGCATCAGTGATGCTCTTCCTGCATTTCTCAGGGAAAGATCTGGAAAGAAATGCGCCAAGATCATCTCCAGAGCATTGCTGTGCATAATCTGCCTATTTCCGATCATCCCGGATTTTGTACCATCCTTCATAATCTCGTTCGCTTTATTCATCCTTTATATTGCAGCTTTCTATAAAAGCTCCCCAGCAAGGATGGCTGCTCTCTGCTCTCTCTTCTTCTCAATCATCGGATCCTGGTCCTTCTTTACAATAAGCTGGCTTGATATCCTGACAAGCTACAGGCTGGGGACCATCTTCCAGCTGGTTGTCATGGTCCTTATCATTGCGCTCTGCGTAACATACTTCTCAATCTTCCGCGATTACATGAGGAGATTCATCGATAAATCAGCCTTGGATTCCCTGACCGAAGCCACCTGGGGATATGCAGCATTCATCGCACTCTGCCCTCCCCTTCTGATTCTGATGCTTGTATCCAATCCTCCGGTCCATCTCACTCTCACGATTCTTATGACCCTCTTCTCGATGTGCGCATCGACTGCGATGTTCCCTCTGCTCTATCAGGCAGGGAAGAGCGCGAGGCTGGCAGAGGAGAATTCAAAGCTCAAGGAGAGAACGGAATATTACCAGGAGGTGGAGAACCAGCAGCTGAGCTTCCGGAAATTCAAGCACGACCTTATGAACCAGTTCACTGTCATCGCCACTTATCTGGATCTGGGAGAGAATGACAAGGCAATCGAATACTTCAAGAAGCTTGGAACTGAATTCGCATCGCTGACTAAGACATTCACGGACAATACCCTGATAAATGCCGTACTCAATTCAAAATACCAGATGGCACACATACAGGGAATAGATATGAAGATAAAGGTTGATGTGCATAGTCTTGATCTCGACGAGACAGAGCTATGCACACTCATTGCAAACGCCCTTGATAATGCAATTGAAGCCAATCCTCCCGACAAGCTCATACAGGCAGAGCTCACAGAGAACGGGAGTATATTCACCTTCATCTGCCAGAACCGCTACATCGGAGAGATACGGCAAGCACCGGATGGATCCTTCATAACACACAAAAGGGATAGCAGAAATCATGGACTTGGCGTAAATAATATTAAGGATGCGGTAAGAAATATGGGAGGAACGGTGATAATTACAACCGATGACTTGATCTTCAAGGTGACTGCATCGATACCGCTGAGGGGGAAGAATGGACGATAGGGAATATGATATATCCGGACTTGTCATTGCACTGACATATATCGGGCTTGGAGTCTTTCTCTTCATAATATCGATGATGTTCGCCAGCGGAGCTTTCAGCGAACAGACCGCATTGTATAAAGTACAGACAGCGATAGCCTCTCTGATCGGAGGGGATATTGTATTCAAAGGAGATGTCACGCTTGCATTGAGCATCCTCCTCATACTTCAGGGATTCTCTCTCTTTCTGAGCCGGGGGCTGGGAGTCATTCTCTACTCTCTATGGATCTTTGTTCCATTCTTCATGGTTGTCTCGATCTTCAGGCCGGAGACAGGAATGATCCCCAGAGCAATATCAGCAGCATTCGGACAATCCTCTCTTACTCCCGTTATGATCTCGCTGCTGCTGACAATCGCTGCACGGGCTGCGCTGACTCTCCGGCCAGCACCAGGAAGGAACATAGACGAAAGCAGGAAGATGATTGAAAGAAGGAAGCAGTATCTGCTTGAGGCTCCTGATATAAAGGAGGAGTATGAGAAATCTGAAGCAGAAAGGACACGCCTTAATGAAGAGATCATCCAGCGCGATATAAAGATAACGGAGCTAAGCGAAGCAATTGCCAAGCTGAGCAGCATAAAGCCTGTCGAGACAGAAACGGAAAAAGAGAATCTTGAGCTGAAGGAACGGGCTGAGAAGCTGGAGCATGAGCTGAAGATCCAGGGAATAATCAGAAGCGCAGATACTCCGGCAGACCCTGAGTACCAGGCATTGGCAAAGAAACGGAAAGAGCTCCTGGCTCTTACTCCAGCAGAACTCAGAAAAGAGACGAAGAAGCTCAAGGGATACCAGCAATATACAAAGCAGGATGGGAAAACAGGGAGCGTCAAAGCCCTTGTAGATGAGATGGAGTGCTATACATTCGCACCTGTATCATTCATAGTCAAAAACAGCAAAGGAAACAGGAAGATCATATCATCGGACAATCTTGTCATCCCTGCATTCTCTGAAGACCAGGCTGTCAGGCTCCCACGCGCAGAGACGGAGGGCTATTCAAAGAGCGGATACAGGTTCTCTTCTTTCGAGGAGAAGCTTGAGATAACGGGAACGAAGCTCCCTATCGCATATCAGGACTTCGTCGTGCCATGGTGCAAAGATATCACATATGATGATGAAGAGAATGCAGATACTCTCTTCTTATGGGATTTCCATTTCAAGTTCGCCCCGGACAGAGGGCTTACCCCTTATATCGCAGCAAAACAGAAACGCTGATGCATAGAAGAGATATTCATTCTCTCTCGAGCAGCTCAGCAATACGAGGTCTTATGACAGGGGCAACTGCTGATGTTATGATAATCTTCAGTATGTCTCCGGCAATAAAAGGAAGAAGTCCGGAAACTACAGCTGCCGCAAACGGGATATCCATCTTGGCGCTGAGCCATGGAATACCTACAGCATAAACGAAGATCGTGCTGATAACCGAGGAAATCAATACAGAAATACGGATATGTGATGCAGGCAGGAGTTTTATTGAAACCGTACCTGCTATGACAGCCGGAATCATTCCCGCAAGATAGCCACCTGTAGGTCCTAGCATTGCTCCCAGTCCTCCGCCGGAAGTGAATATCGGAAGGCCTATCGCACCCAGTAAAAGATAGACTATGATGCTCGAAAGAGCCATCAAAGGAGGAAGCGTAGCTGATGCAATGAGCATAAACAGCGTCTGCAGAGTCATCGGCGCCGGAACAAGCGGGATCTTTATGAAAGCACCCGCAGCAACAAGCGCAGCAAAAAGCGCGATGAGCACAATTCTGGTAATCTGTTTTCTTTCCAATTCCCACTCCTCCTAAATTATGCATGAAGCCATGATATGCAGCAAAAACAATAGAATGCTCAGGATAATCACAGAAACATCCCTCAATCTATATGGAGCACACTTCCTACGCTTTGATGCATCATATCCCCTGCTGTAAAGCGCATCGATATAGATCTCAGCACGGTCCAGAAGATCTGAAAGGATACTGACTGAGAGCTCTGAAACAGAACGAAGGGGGTGTGATATGAATGATGCGCCCCTGGCCTTCCTCGCCTCGAATATGGATACGGAACTATCAATGATTATAGGAATCATAGACAGAGTGATCTCCATCGCCGTTGCCAAGGCATATGCATACCTGCCGAATATGTGCGAAAGAGCCGCCCCCAAGGATCTTGCGAGCTCATCAGGCATAGTCGTATCAGCAAGAAGTATTGATGCAAGAACCATTGAAAGAAAAGATGCCGAATAAGCCAGCGCATGGATCAGGCTCTGATCAGAGACAACTGAAGCAACGAACATAATCAGGGAGAGAACCACAAAGAAGATGCTTTCTCTGAGATATTCCCGCCATGGAAGCCTTATCATGAATGCAGCAGCAATAGGCAGAAGAACAAGCGGAAAGACAACGGCAGGTGCTGATGTAGATACAATGATTGTATATACAATAAGCGAAATAAGCTTTGCATTGGGATTCAGGCGGACAAGGAAGTTATCGGCATTCCTATAGTGGAAAATCAATGCTTCAGCCATGAAAGATCCTCAAACCCCGCTTTTTCTGGAATATAGACATCATAATCAATCAATCTCCGGAAGATATCCGAAGAACGCCCCTGCTCCTTAAGCTTGCCATTATCCATGATGAACAGCGTATCTGTATGAGCCAGGAACTTCTCTGCTTCATGCGAGACGACAAGAATCGTATATCCCTTTTCATGGAGTGATATAAGAGCTCTCATCACAGTAAGCGTCGAGGGGTAATCAAGGTTCGCAAAGGGCTCGTCAAGGAGTATGACATCAGGCTCCATCGCTATTATCCCCGCAATAGCGCATTTCCTAAGCTCTCCTCCAGATAAACTCTGCGGCCTCTGCTTTGCTTTATCTTCCAGCCCCATCAAAGATAAAGCTCCTTCAACCCTTCTTCTGACTTCAATGTCATCAAGACCCATATTCTCCGGGCCGAATGCTATATCCTTCTCAACGCTCTGGCTGACAATCTGCATATCCGCATTCTGGAATACAAGAGCTACCTTCTTCATTCTTGTCCTGGCATCGGCGACAACGTTATCGATAAGGATCTCCCCGCTATCAGGTTTCACAAGCCCTTTTATACAGCGGAGAAGCTGGCTCTTCCCTGCCCCATTCCGTCCGCACATGGCAGCAAACGCCCCTTTTTCAAGACTGAACGAAACGTCATCAAGAATAGTACGTCTGTTTATCACAAGGGAAAGATTCTCAATCTGCAGAGCGTTCATGCTGTGGAGAGTACCATTAATGAAGCATATTGTAAACTATATTATATAAATTGGTTTACAATAGAATCCATTCGAGCAACCTGCTGGATTATTGATCATCAAAACATACAAAAAATGTATATAACAGCCTTATAAGCACATTTAGTATCATTTCTTATGGATTTAGAGTCTCATCTGGATATCATTCATATTATCCTAATGCCAAAGGGAATGGTTGTTGCAAATCAGGATATTCAATTGAATGTCTTACTCTGGGAACTGAAATAAAGATCAAACTCCTTTGTACAAGATAGTAATTCTCATAGTTCATCTCTGAGCCTTCGTCAATATATCAGAGCAAATACATCCTACAGATAAACTCTAGCCCTATCTGCACAATTGGCCTTATTCCATAGTCCCAAAACATCGATCTAGCAAAATGCACAATATGAACCAAGGTTCCATCAGGCGGAATCGGAAAAACCGATAATGCTTTACATCATGTGTTTTTATTATAAAACAACTACAGGGAATGGTCTTTTTCTGATTGTGGATAACCATGTCATCTTTTTAGTGAACACTCACTCCAATAACCAGAAAAAGGGGAGCTACTGGGCTTTGATGGTGATAAGACAATTCTATTATCTGCCTCTGATACACCTCCTGAAAAACTGATTACGAAGGAGCACGCAATGCCAATATTGATTCTATTGATAAAGCAGATTTCCGTAATGTTTCTTCTGGCATCAATCGGGTTTATTCTATTCCGGCGTAATGTTATTTCAGAGGAAGGCTGCAGGATTCTTGGGAATATCGTCATTTATATTGTATTACCTTGCGTCATTTTAAATAGCTTTCTCAGCAATGACCTGCATTCAAATCCGAAAATCTTCTTGCTCTGTTTTGTTATCTGCTTTATATGTCTTCTTGCCTCGATAATCATATCCCGATTGCTATGCGGAAAAGATCCTGTTGACGCTTTTGCAGCAACATTCCCCAGCACAGGATTCTTTTCAGTACCTTTGGTCTCCGCGGTAATATCCCCTGAGGCCGTTCTGTATATCGTGCCATTTGTAGTCCTTGTAAATGTTCTGCAATTTACATACGGGGCAGCCATACTGAGCGGTGATCCCTCAAAAATGCAGCTGAAAGCCTTCCTGAAAGCTCCCGTTTTCATTGCATCTGCATTTGGACTGATATTCGCCCTTGCGAACTTCCGTTTACCAATGGTTTTCCAGAGCTGTGTTGATTATGCGGCAGCTGCAAACACATTTCTGGGTATGATCATTCTGGGAACATATATTGCGAAATCAAATCTGAAAGAAACTCTGCAACGAATCAGATTATACTGGATCTCATCAATCAGATTGATGATAATTCCTTTTCTTACAATACTTATCCTTGCCTTGATTCCGTCAATGTACAATACCATCAAAATAGCCATTCTGATTACAGCAGCAAGCCCGGTTGGTTCAAATGTTGGGCTTTACGCGGATCTATATGATAAGGATTATATTTATGGAGGGCAGACAGTTGTCATCTCCACCCTAATATCAATCATAACAATACCTATCATTGTTGCTATTGCAAATCTGCTCTGGTCTGTCAGCTAGAGAATCCCATCTTACGCGAAATGGTCTCTGACGCAACTTTCAGCTCAGGAAGATATTGATTGTACAGACGTTCTTCTGAGAAGAAATCCTTTGTCATTCCCAACCCTATTGCAGCAATTACATTTCCGTTATATCCATAAATCGGGACTGCAACACTTCTTGTATAGGATTCCTTCTCTCCATAATTTATAGCATATCCTTGTTCCCGGATTATCCCTAATTCCTTTTTCAGTTCTTCAAATGACGATGTAGTATTGTCCGTATATTTTATGAATTCATAATCCTTAAACAGATTTGCGAGTTCATTGCCGGATAAGCCAGATAACAAGCACTTTCCAGGGCTGGAGCAATAAGCAGGAGACCGCTGATATGCATAGCTTTCATCCTGAATGATTATATTGCTGCTTCGTATGACACTGACAGATAGCACATCAGTACCACTAAGCACATAAAGTGTCACATTTGCATTTGTTCTTCCTTGCAAGACCAGGAGAACAGGGAGACTCTCCGTTTTAATCTCAAGAAGGTTGATCCTTGAAGATGCAAGATCTACTATTTTCGTCCCTATTCTATATAATGAGGTTTTGGGATTCTTTTCCAGATAATCATACTTGGAAAGAACCTGAAGATTCCTGAAGACTGTTGACTTTGATAATCCAGTTCCTTTCTGTATATCTGCAAGTGAATACCATTGCTCACCAGAACTGCCGATGAAATCCATAATCATAAGAGTGTGTACAACAGAATTAAGATAATCCTTTTCCATATTTCTTTTATAACATAATATCACTCAACCCCATCTAGGAAGCAAATGACGATGCTGTTTCTATCCTCGGTTTTCTATGATCGCATTGTAAAATCACCATTATCTTTAACCCGCAGGGATAATTCATCACAATATCGGGAATTCCTTATCATGAAACAATAATTCCATACTATGAAATGAAGTACTCCCGATTTTATTTGTGTGTCACAAAATTAGCTTTATAAAATTAACGTATGCGAAAAAAGGATGTCGAATTTAATTTTTCCTGCAATGAATCTGATGTCAGATTTATGAAAGAACTCGCCAGAAAAATATTCAGCATTCCAAGAATGGCTGCGATGGTTGCTATCAGCGGACTGACAACAATAATGCTTCTGGGGTCTATTGAGGGCAGCCTCGCGACATATCCGATCCTCATTTTCGCATCTATTATAACCTTGGGGTTCATATATTTCTTTCTATATACAATCATTACCCGGCCTTCTCTTCTAAAGAATATCGAGGAAAGCGAAGGAAGCATCTACGACTTAACTATCCATGGATCGAATATGGAATTGTCAATTAACGGGACTGCTCCTATTCCACTTGGAATTGAGTCAATCCGAAATCAATTCTGGCAGGATACCAGATATTGCCTTCACATTGACTGCAAGGCCCTGAGAACATTCGTCTGCATCCCGGTAAACGAGACCACATTCGATAACTTATATGGGCTTGCGAATGGATTGGAGAAGAGAAAGAAGCGTCTCATAGTCATAAAAAAGAAAGGAGAGAAACAATGAAAAAGAAACTGCTTTCCTGGACAAATAGAATAATATCGATTTTCCTGGTTTGCCTGGGGATTTTCGTCCTGATTTATTCAAACAGAAAATTGGAATTCGGATCTGTAACAAATCCAAAGGGAGGATTCACTCCGATAATCTTCTCATCTGGACTCATTATTTTCGGTATTATAAATACTGTTTTCGAATTCATTAAAAAGCCAGAGATCCCAGAGAAACTCAAGAATATACATTGGGACAAATGGATAATTTACATGGCAGAATGTGCCTTATATGTCTTCCTAATTGATAAAGTAGGATATTTTGTTGATACGACGATAATCCTTTTTGCCATGATAAAGCTATCAGGAGCAAAAGGCTGGCTCAAACCTTTGCTGATTACGCTTGCAACAGCTTTCCTCCTTTTCGCCATGTTCAATTACGCAATGAAAATAGTGCTGCCAAAAGCCAGTTGGTTCTGAGAGGTGATATATGGAAATACTAAGTTCGTTCATTCTACTGGGAAAAGGAATACTCTCTTGTCTGACTCTGCAGAATCTTCTGTGCTGTACAATAGGCTCTTTGATAGGCTCGCTTATCGGAGTTCTCCCTGGCATTGGAATCTCAGGAACTGTTGCAATACTGCTTCCTGTCACATATGGATTCGATCCACTCACTGCTTTGATCATGCTCAGCGGAATTTATTTCGGATCAGCATACGGTGGTGCGATAACCTCTATTCTCATAAATATTCCAGGAGAAGCAACAAGCATAGTAACATGTTTTGACGGAAACCCCTTGGCAAAGAAAGGAAAAGGTGGGAAAGCTCTATCAATCTCCGCAATAAGCTCATTCCTCGGTGGATGCATAGGCATAATAGGTCTTACGATCTTTGCAACTATGCTTTCCAGAGTAGCACTCCAGTTCGGCAAAGTTGAATTTTTCGCCATCATAATCTTTGGATTGGTCCTTCTTACAACTGTAGCATCAAAGAATATGCTCAAAGGACTTATTGTCGTATGTTTAGGCGTTCTCATCGGATGCATCGGACTGGATGAGGTTTTTGGGTCTCTGAGATTTACCTTTGGTGTTGTAGATCTTTTCAAAGGTGTCGAGTTCGTCACATTCATAATGGGCGTGTATGGAATTACGGAATTACTGTTCGCCATTGCAGGGGAAGAAGAATCCGGTGAGATAATGAATTATTCCAAAGCAGATCTGTATCCTACGAAATCAGATTTCAAAGCTATATGGAAAACTGTAGTAAGATGCAGCTGCCTAGGTTTCGGTATGGGGCTTATTCCTGGATGCGGAGGAACACTTGCAACCTTCTTCGCTTATGGGCTTGAACGCTCATTGAGCAAACATCCGGAAGAATTCGGAGAAGGATCGATTGTGGGAGTCGCTGCTCCAGAGGCAACCAACAATGCTGCAGTCTACGGAAGCATGGTTCCGCTCCTTTCTCTTGGCATCCCATTCTCATCCTCTATGGCAATCATGATGAGCGCATTCATCGTGCACGGAATTACTCCTGGACCTCTTTTCATAACAGAGCATCCGGATTTGTTCTGGGGTCTGATAGGAAGCATGCTCATTGGAAATATCATCCTGCTGATTATCAATCTTCCATTTGTCGGGATATGGGCAAGTATGCTAAAGGTCAACTTCTCTATTCTTATGCCTATAATAACCATGGTTACTTTCGCCGGTGGTTATGCAATCAATGGAAGTGTTTTTGACCTTGGCGTGATGGTTGTCTGCGGCTTCTTCGGTTTCTTCCTGAATGTATGTGGATACAACATGGCAGCCCTTGCTGTAAGTTTATTCCTCTGTGGAACACTTGAAGATGCTTTTGTCGGCACGATGACATTATACAAAGGTAATCTATTATCCGCATTTATCAATCGTCCAATCGGAGGAGTGATATTCCTAGCCGCAATCATATTCTTTTTATACTCGGCAGGTAAGAATTTCTATAATTTCGCAAAAACAAAAAACACTAAATAAAAGGAGGATTCTATGAAAAGAATTATTAGTGTAATGCTTGTTTTATGTCTGTCGCTTATGCTTTTTGCCCAGGGAGGCTCAGAAGCTGCGGCAGCAGATTCATCTGGTGCATGGACACCTAAGGGAGGCAATGTAAACATAATCGTCCCATTTGGAGCTGGAGGATCAAGCGATTTAACAGTACGTGCTATCGTAAATAATGGTGCCAAATATTTCCCTGATACAACACTCGTTGTCGAGAATGTTCCTGGTGGTGGATGTGCTATCGGCCTAACTAAATTCGTCACTTCAAAACCTGACGGCTTTACTATTGGCAATACCTCAACACCTATGGTCGTACTTCCTACATCTACAACAACACAGCCATATGTGTATTATGAAATGGTAGAACCAATCTGCAGGTCTGCTGTATCTACTTTCGTCGTCTATGTAAGATCTGATAGCGGAATCTATAACCTAGAGGATCTGAAAAATGAGATCCTCAGCAGAGAGATGATTCTTGCATGTAATTCCAAGGGCGGAAATTCCCACTGGGAAATGGAATACTTTGCTATGAAGAACGGCGGAGATGTCACAGCCGTCGTATACGATGGTGGAGCTTCCGCAATAGCAGCTGTTCTTGGAGGACATGCTGATATAACCGTTCAGGCCCCGAATGATGGTCGTGAATATGTAAGATCCGGAGATCTCCGGGCTATTGCTGTTCTGAATACAGAAAGGCTTACAGATTCTGTATATGCAGATGTTCCTACTTCAGTAGAACAGGGATATCCATGGCTTACCAACGTAGGATTCCAGGGATTCTCTCTTCCGAAAGGAACTCCTCAGAATATTATTGATTTCTATAGAGAATGCTTCAGGAATGCTCTTGCTGATCCTGTGATAATGGAAGAAACTGAAAAGCTCGGCATGATACCTGCATATCTTGATGCTGATGAATTCTCTGCATTCATTGACGAATCAGTCGCAAACTACAAAGAGATTTTCTCTGCTCTTGAAGGCAGACTTGACTGATTTATCCCGAAACTGGGCAGTGGTCGATTCTATCCACTGTCCGGTACTACCAAGTTGGAATCCAAGGAATATTAAAATGAGAAGAGCATTTGAGAATCGCCTGCTGGAACTGCACAGTACGGGCATGTGGAATATCTATTATGTTGATAGAGCAATTGAAATTGCAAAACGATATTGCTGTACCGGTATAATCTTCCATTGCAATGAATTTGTTGACAGAGTTGTATTTCCTTCCACGTTTTTCTCAAAAGAAGACATAATGGAATACAATCCTGTCCGGAATAGTATAACAAAAAATAATCAGTATTATTTAAAAGCTGTTCTTGAACGATGTGCTAAGAATAATCTGGAATTCTATGTTGAGACAAAAGAATTCAACTTCGATGACCACCTTATCTACAAATATCCCGAAGTAATAGGGACAGATGGCAAAATCTGTGCAACTCATCCTTTTCTTTTTGAATACGTAGAAGGCAAATACCGTGAATTCCTGGATATGTTTCCAGAAGTTGCAGGCGTAATAGTAAGCCTGGGTACAAAAGAAAGCAAGGTAACAATTTCTGCGAATAAATGCCATTGCAGTAGATGTCAGAATACCGATATCGGCGAATGGTATAAGAAACTTATTACCGCAATGTATAAACCGATCTTCGAAAAAGGAAAGAAATTCGTTGTAAGGGATTTTGCATATGACAAGACGAACCAGGATTCCATGCTTGATGCTGTTGAGTCAGTTTCCAAAGATATCATAATGGCGGTTAAGAAAGCCCCACATGATTATTATCCTGTCTCCATTGACAATCCAGCTATTGGCAAAAGCGATAATCAGTGGGTCGAATTTGATACATGGGGTCAGTTTTTTGCACTAGGAGCATTCCCTTGTTCAGTTGTCGAGGATATTCATGAACGTTTGATAAGATGCTACGACAAAGGCGTCAAAGGCATAATGATACGAACTGATTGGGAGAACATGACACAGGCAAGTGTTTTCAACAGTTTCAATATCGTGAATGCTATCGGCGCAGCTATGATCTCAAATAATCTTGATATAACTGATTATGAAATATATAAGGCATGGGGAGATTGCGGCCTCTTCTCTCCTCTGATAGCGGACCCATACAAACAAGTAGATTGCAGAATCAAGAACAAGGAAGATCTTGATTATTTCACTCATATTGTTAAGGAAGGTTTCAGAATAATCACAAAAGGAATGTATGGCAAGAAAAACCTTTTAGCCTTGAACAGCCAGATTTTTGACCGTATTGATCATTCATGGTATATACCTATGGTCCAGCATAACAGAGACGCGTGGGAACCGGGATGCACAGATATATTCAAACCTACTGAAGAAAATATAGCCTTCCTAAAGAAAGAAAAGGAAGAAGCCCTGAAAATGGCACATGATCTTTCCGATTTCATAAAATCGAGAAAAGCAGACATTGCCCCTTCAATTCAGGAGTATCTGGATTTCCTTACTGAAGCCTTTCCTGCATATATTGAAGGATTCGCATTGGAAGTCAGAACCTATATGTATGTTCTAATGGCAGAAAACCATAAAGAGGGATATCTCGAGAGGGCTAGAGAGAGTCTTCTTCCGTACGAAAGCCTCGCTGAACGATATAAGAAACTTGTAAGGGGAAAATGCTATGGACATCAGATGCTTTACATGCTCGATGGCGACAGACTGCTGGCATATAAGAAATCAGCAGAAGAGAGAATAGCAGAAATCAGGAATTAGCACATGATTGCAGCAAGGGATACAAAGAATCCAATTACTATTTTTATTACTATCTCAATGATGGGGATAGGATTATGCTGTGGAAGCAACTATGCATGGAGCGTATTCTCCTCCCCTCTTGCTGAGTATAATGACTGGACTTATTCATTTGTATCCTTTGCCTATTCCCTGATGCTTTTCCTGCATACATTCTTCGGGGTTTCCTCAGGTAAGATCCTTAAGAAGTATCCTGTCTCCAAAGTGATACTATCCACGGGTCTTATCTGGGCTCTGGCATGGTTTCTTGCGGGAACGGTATCATCTGCCCAATTGCTTCTTTTGGGCTACAGCATTCTTGGTGCTCTTGGAGTCGGAATTCTTTATCATGCAGGTCTTACAGCCTGCATCAGACTCTATCCGGAGCGCCGAGGATTCGCTTCTGGTCTATTCACAGGAGCATCTGGTATCGCTTCATTCTTTGTAGCTCCTTTTGCCAGGTTCATACTGGATATTACGAATGTGAAGGTTGCCTTTAAAGTCATTGCCTTATGTTTTACAGTGTTTACGCTCTTTGCTTTTGCAATGGAAAGAAGAGAAGAAAAATGTGTTCATACAACCACAGAAACTGATAAATGTGATAAACGGGACGATAACTCATGGAAGCTGATGATAAAAGACAGGAATTTCAAATTTGTCTTCACTGCCTTTCTCTTTGGAGCTGTTCCGGGAGTATCGCTTATAGGCCATGCTGCCGCAATTGGTGTCGAGCTTATCAACTTGACACCGTGGGTTGCAGCAATGATGGTCTCAATCATTGCTGTGGCGAATTTCATCGGTCGTATCATATTCGGCTGGGTATCAGATAAAATCGGGAACGAACATACATTGATAATCAGCGGTATTCTTTCTTTTTCAGCCATTATCCTGTTATCAATATCGAAAGATATCCTTATGTTTATTATTGCAATTGTAATAATCTGCATGGGATTCGGCTGTATATTCGCAGTATTTCCTTCTCTTGTTGCAGAGCTTTTCGGAAAAGAGAATTCATCGGTTAATTATCCAATTGTATTCCTATCATATGGGTTTTCTGCTGTTATCGGGCCCTTTGGTGCTGGAATCATAAAAGATATCACAGGCTCTTTTGAGCTTTCGTTTCTTGTCAGCGCTTTATCAATTGTCATATTCCTTCTGTGCATCTTCCGCCTTCAGAGAAGATGAACAAGGTTCGGATAAAAGGAGAATCATCATGTTCGAAAATCTATTCAATATAGAGAAAAGAACTTTTCTGGTAACAGGGGGTGCTTCTGGCATTGGACTTGTTGCCGTGGAGGTTCTTGCTTCCAGGGGAGCAAATGTAATCATTGTGGGTAGATCAGAGGATAAACTTAAATCAGCTATAGCAAGACTGCAGGAAAAAGGAATCACTACAGTCTCATACAAAATCTGTGACATATCAGATAAAGAAGATATCGCAGCACTGGAAGCTGATATGGCAAATACTCCGATCGATGGTTTCATAAACTCAGCAGGAATGGTAATAAGAAAAAAACTATTGGACATATCAGATGAAGAATTCACACAGGTAATTGATGTTGATTTCTATGGGGCATTCTATATTGGGAGAGCAATAGCCCGGAATATGATCCGCCATAATACCAAAGGCAAAATGGTATTCATACTTTCAACTGGAGCTTTTAAAGCTGCTATAAGATACGGAGCATATAGTGCGGCAAAGGCTGGAGTTGATATGCTAGCAAAGACTTTTGCCTTGGAACTTGCAGAATACGGAATAACCTGCAATACATTAGCCCCAACAGCAACAAATACATCACTCACAAAAGCAATGTACGATGCAGATCCAGAGAGATTGCAGGCAGTTATCAGGAACCACCCTCTTGGCCGTATCGCAGAACCAGAGGACTATGCAGGGGCTTTATTGTATCTGATGTCCCCCGCTTCGGATTTCATGACAGGCGAAATGATCATCGTCGATGGAGGCAAGTGTGCAAAATAGAGAATACCCAATATATGGCTATATTCTTTTCAAATCAGATCTTGCCAATACGATCTTGAAAACTCACACAGTAGCAATTGGAGAATATCAGAATGGCAGATTATGATATCAGGGCATTAGAGATTCATAGTTATTATGCATGGGACTTCGATTGGATCGAGAAATGCATGGATTTCATGGAGCAGGAAGGTTTCAATGCTCTTGTGCTTCACAGAAACGATTTTATTGATCTGATCATATATCCGGGAAAGTATTTCGGTTGCAGTGAGAATAAAAAATACAGGAACATCTTTGAAAGATATGCTGATTGTTTCAGGAGTTTATACAAATATACGCCAACCCGGCGATCAAGCCCTTACCAAAGACGAGCCTTCTTGAAGAGAGTTATTGAGAGAGCAAAATACAAAGGCTTCAAGATTTTTATTGAGAATAAGGAATTATATTTCCCGGATATTATTCTAGAATTCTTCCCAAATCTTGTGAAAGAAGGAAAAATCTGCGCGAATGATCCATTCTGGCTTGAATTTCTCAATACAAAATATACTGAATTCTTCGAAGAATTCCCTGAAGTAGATGGCATAATAACATCATTGGCAACTGGAGAAAGCAGAGTCTCGATCAAATCCAACAGGTGCACTTGCCAGCTATGCCAATCGACATCAAAAGAAGAATGGTTCAGAAAAGTCCTTAAAGCTATGTATGAACCAATACATAAAGCGAACAAGATGCTTATTGTTCGTGATTTTGTTTTTGATCCCATATCTCAGCATGAAATAGCAAAGGTAATGGAAGAACAGCCATCAGATGTCGGCATATGTCTGAAGAATACACCCCATGACTATTACCCGACCTTTCCGGAAAACAGCAGGATAGGTAATGTAGGAAATCATCCTCAGTTTATTGAGTTCGATGCAATGGGACAGTACTTCGGGTGGGGAATCTGTATTGCAGATATCATGGAAGACTACAGATGGAGACTTAAGTCTGCTAAGAATAAAGGGGCATGTGGGTTTATAGTAAGAACAGATTGGGAATCATTGGATGGGCATACAGTTTTCAGAACCCCCAATTTAATCAATCTCTATTCAATTGCGGAATTAGGTATCAATCTGAATACTCCCGCACAGACAATATATGATAAATTTCTATCCAGGGAAGGATGGTATAGAAAGAACATTACCTCCAACGAAAGAAATACTGCCTTGGAATACTATTCTTCAATCATGTCAAAAACATGGGCTATAACAAGAAGAACAGTATTTGTAGATGGATGTGTCTTCTCTGATTCAAGCCTTATGCCAATAAGCTATGAGCATGCATTCTGGCTTTCAGAAGAAAAGAACTCACTAAAAGATTGGGATAAAACAAAACAAGATGTGCTAAGTCCTCTGAAGGTAAAATTAGAATACGCCATTGAAGAAAAGAACAAAGCTCTTTCACTTGCAGTAGAACTCGAAAAGGAAGCAAGAAAAGGATGCTGCTATCTTGAAGAAAATAAAGTCAATGACCTAATTGACCGATTAAGAATCCAGACTGAATATGTCACTCTTTTCAAAATGGTAACAGAAGCGATTCTCCTTGCCAGATATATTATGGAAACAGAAGAAGAGCATAGCGGTAAGTTCTGGGATTCTGTCATTGATACATTCAGGCATAGAATGGATGATCTCCAAAAAGAAGAGAAGCACCTTTCCGAATTCTGGCAAAGGACAAACTACCATCCACACACAATTTATACCTTGTTGGATCCAGAGCGGATAGAGTGTCTTTGGAATAAGTTATACGAGAAAACAAAGGAGGTATTATGTCACTAGAGAAAATGTTTTCATTACATGGCAAGCAAGCACTTATAACAGGAGGCGCAGGGGGGATCGGCTTCGCATGCGCGGAAGCTCTTGCTGAAGCCGGCGCATCGCTCATACTAGCAGGCAGAAGCAAGAAATCACTTGATGAGGCCAAAGCAAAATGTGATGCAGAAGGCTATAAATGCCTGACTGTTATATGTGATGTTTCTAAACCAGAGGATGTTGATAGGCTTATCAGTAAAGCAAAAGAAAATGGTGGTATAGATATTTTTGTAAACAGCGCAGCCATCAACAACCGAAAGCCACTGATTGAAATGACAAATGATGAGTGGAATCAATTATTCTCAATCAATCTATATGGAGCTTACTACATGGGGAAAGCGGTTGCCAAACTCATGATAGAACAGAACAGAGGCGGAAGAATGATATATATCGTTTCAACAGGAGCTTATCGAGCAAGCATAAATTATGGAGCATATAGTGCAAGCAAAGCAGCTGTTGTGATGATGGCAAAAACATTTGCATTGGAGCTTGCAGAGCATAATATATTGTGCAATCTTATCGCACCAACAGCAACAGATACTGCTTTTGTTGCTGATTATTATGCAGCAAATCCAGATAAAAAAGCCGCCGTCATAAAAAATCATCCACTTGGTAGAATCGCTGTACCTGATGATTATAAAGGAACTGTCCTGTATCTTGCATCTGATGCCTCCTCTTTCGTTACAGGAGAAATGATTGTTGTTGATGGCGGAAAGACTGCAAAGTAACAAATCCCCAATAGATAGGCTGGTGACACAAAACGAAGTATCCGGACTGTTATCAGCCTATATCCCCATCCCCTATTTCTGTATTTTGACTTGAAAATACACCTACCATTGCCCTTTCCTGCTGTTTCTCTGCAACTATTCAACCCTCAGTCGAAACTCTTTCTGAAATTGAATGCATCTATGAAATCAAAGTGCTTTTCAAGAAAACTGCTGCATTTCCCGATTATCCAGCCATTCACCAAAGCACAGATCACCGTTCCCAGTTTCACTCCTTCGAAATGGCCGAACCCTACAAAAAGGAAAGACATGGCAATTGCAATCATACAGCTGCAGCAATCATATACTGTCTTTGTCTTGTTGATATTGAAATTGTATTCCAAGGATATTTCCTTAACAAATAGTTCATATGCTTCAGGAGAGATATAAGTCTTGAACAGAAGAGCAACACCAATCGCACATACGACAAGTCCTAAGCAATAACATGCTATCTTTAGCGGAATCCCATTCCCGGGAATCAGATTCACGGCTTTCATCATTACATCAAGAACATTCCCATAGATGAAAGCTGTCAGAAATGAAAACAGATACTTTCGCCTGAATCTATGCAGGACCAATGCAAGCACTATGATAAGAAATGCCTGAAAGCAATACTCTGCCATGCCGAAGGTGAACCAATTAAGATACTCCGATACTTTCAGATAGATGAGATATGCCGGAGCAACAACCATTGACATACCGAAATCAGCACGCTCCATCAACGCCGTGCCGAAAGCAAGTGCTGTCAGCCCGATAGCATATGCCACTTCAGTGTGAAATGTCCTTTTCATAAAGACTCCTTCTCAATAAATGACGTTTGATTACAGAAACGGCAAAAGATGTGATTATAATTTCAGGAATTTCCAAACCCAGCAGATTCCCACTGAAATATATTACAAGTATACAAGCAGATCTGCCTCATACATGTCAATCAGAGGTCTTATACTCTATTAAGCTGCATAATGAAATACCAATATATAAACATATCTTATGCAGCAGATAACTCCAAAATCAAGAACACCTCTCTGCAAGCATGCCATGGCAATTCTAGTGTCTGATGCAACTGCTGCAGCAATGGAAAATACCATTTGGCTCACTCCTCAAATCACACCACTCTTTGAAAAAGACAAATCAGAAGTCTTCTGGTAGAGAAAGAACACTTTTTATGATCGAGAACCTGGAAATAAGTGATCAGTCTGCAGTCACCCTGCCTTTACATTTTCACTTCAGCTGTTTCAAGATTATCAGAGCTGCTATTGCCATAAAATAAGGAGCGGCTCCTTGGATTACCGCTCCTCGTTTGCTAAGAAAAGGCTTTGTATCACCTTTTGCGTCTTTAGATGTGTTTGAACATGCTTGATGATACATACAATCGGGCGAAACTTTCGAAGGGGTGGCTAGTCATTATTGGATTGCCTTAAGATTGTCAAAAGCAGATGGATTGTTCTCGAGAAATCCCTTGATAATCCGGCAGGGACTGAAATCAGCGCAGTTGATGCAGGTAGGAATATTCTTTTCTTTTGCGCATCTACGTATTTCACAGAGATGCTCACAGAATGTTGTCTTTGTTCCATTTTCGCGACAGCCATCGCAATTGATGTGTTCAGATAGGATGGGAGCATTATTCAGTCTTGCCCATAGTGCTGCAGTTCTCTCCCTTAAAGCCTGATCATTAGTGATGGTTGCTATTTATGCGTCACACTTTTCACAATCCAGTCCGCAGTATCCGATTCTGTTCTTCATGGGCGGTCTCCTTCTGTCAATGCTGAAAATGGTCAGGCTTTCTATAGATTCATAAACTCAGCTGCACTCATAATTCTTGGATCAGTAATCCTCGATTCAAGAAAATCCTTATCCCCAGTCAATATAATGTCCGCTCCCGCTTTTATGGCAGATCTTAGAATAGGACGATCATAATAATCTCTGATCTGTTCTTCCCTTGTATCTATCTCATCTGGTACAGAGATGATATCTAGAACAAGGAGAGCTGCCGCCAGGAATCTATCAAGCGCATCTATTCTATGCGGGAACTTCCGATAGAAGATTCGCTTCATTTCATCGATGTTCTGCTCGCAGACAACTGCTTCATATGGGAACGATACAGCCTTTGCATATGCCTTGAATGGAGTACTGTCTGGGAATAATGCTGCAGAAATGAGAATATTCGTATCAATCAGAACCTTCACTCGCTCACTTCCTCTTTTCTCATTTCTGTCACAAGATTGACGATGTCATCATCATTTGCCAAACCAGCTTTCCGGGCTTCTCCCTTCATCTCCTGTTGCAGCACCTGCATAGCGTAGACAGCTGAATTGACTATTCGAACTGTATTTCCTTCTACAATAAAGGAGATCCTGTCACCATTCGAAATTCCGAGGGTCTTCCTTACATCCTTGGGAATCGTCACCTGTCCTTTTGCCATCACTTTTGCGCTGTCTATGAAAGCTATCATATAAATATCCCTCCGTACGAGTATAATAAGTAGGGAAATCCCTACTTAAATTATAAAGTAATTATCAAAAAACACAACGCGAACATAGTCAAAAAGGAAAATTCAAGGTCTTTAACCAGTGAAATTTACAAGGGCGTATCAGTGAATATGCCACCAATTCTGGTGGGTTCTATAAAAAAAGGAGCGGCTCCTTGGATCACCGCTCCTCATTTAATTAGAAAAGGCTTTGTATCACCTTTTGCGTTTGTTGATGTGTTTGAACATGCTTGATGATACAATCAGGCGAAACTTTCAAAGTGGTGGTTAAAATCAGCAAAGGTGGCTGAATTTCAGACTGCTTTATATTCAGCTATGAAGAACTCGCTATTCAGCTCCTTTGCCTTCGTTACGATTCTCTCGATATTCTGCATGACGCAGTCGGTATAATATTTCTCTCCACACGGGACACATTTCAGACAAGGGACATTCTTAGTATTCCATGTAAACTTGAAACTGTTCACGCTGCCTGATGGTTTGAAATCATTATACGAAGCCTATCTTTCTCCTCGCAGGCCAAGGACAATCACGCCATTGTCCGCTGTTGTCTTCTGTTTTTCCTATCAGAAGATTTGTTGCTGCGTTTGCGATGTAACCGAGATAACTTCCAGCAGAGCTGTCA
>CALXKS010000039.1 GCA_944389015.1 uncultured Spirochaetaceae bacterium | reverse complement strand
CAGCTTATGAGCATAATCAATGACTTTGGGCTGTTGCAGATATAGCGTTTCAAGTATCAGTTCTTCTTTTGTGGAGAAGAAGGTATAGAAAAATGTTCTTGAAATGCCAACCCTCTTATATACCTGCTCTACTGTTGTATGCCGTATGCCTTGCTTCGTCATCAGCTCAAGCCCTACAGAAACAAGTTCTGCTCTGATGCGTTCTCTGTCTTCTTCGGAATAGGCTACTTTCGGCATAGATTTCCTCTTTAGATAAAAACAAAGTTTTATTCCTGTCTTTATTTTACATATTCAATAGAACAACACAAGTGGAAATACAGTGATTGCTGGGTAAGCCTCTGAAAACGCCCGATTTCATGGCTTCTGAGGACCTCCAAATGATAGTCAGATTATGATAAGTCATATTGCATTCTTTGTATATAAAGAAATAAGGAGCGGCTCCTTGGATCACCGCTCCTCATTTAATTAGAAAAGGCTTTGTATCACCTTTTACGTTTTTAGATGGGCCCTGCTGGATTTGAACCGGCGACCCAAGGATTATGAGTCCTTTGCTCTAACCGCTGAGCTAAGAGCCCTGGCAATAAATACCGTTCAGTACTTTAACAAGGATGGATGCAGAAAGTCAACATATCCATAATATGGCGGAATCCTGTCCAAAGGACCTTCCCTTTGATATAATCCGAGCAAGGAGGAAATCATGGCAACAAGAGAAGAAGCTATTGAGCTTTTCAGAAAATACAATAAATCAGAAAGCCTTTATCATCATGCGCTCGAAGTAGAAGCTGTAATGAGGGAAGGAGCCTTGAAATCCGGTGAAGATCCGGAATACTGGGGGATTGTCGGACTGCTTCATGATATCGACTGGGAAATGTTCCCTGAAGAGCATTGCAGGAAAGCCCCTGAACTGCTGAAGGAAATCAATCTTCCAGATGATATGATCCATGCTATCTGCTCACATGGATACGGCCTTGTGACTGATATAAAACCCGAAAGATATATGGAGAAGTTCCTTTACACTATCGACGAGCTCTCCGGTCTTGTACACGCTACCGCATTAATGAGGCCTGAGAAGATGAAAGGAATCACGGTCAAATCCGTAAAGAAGAAATTCAAGGAGAAATCCTTTGCGGCGGGTGTAAACAGAGATGTAATAAACAATGGTGCAGAGATGCTGGGCATGGATATCTCCGAGCTGATGCAGATTACAATCGATGGAATGATGAAAACTGCTCCTGAGACCGGACTATGGCCGGAGGAATAAAGGATATACACAAGGGAATCATATGCATACTCATCTCGGCATTCAGCTTTGCCGTGATGAATATGCTTGTGCGCCTCGCTGGCGATCTTCCTTCAATACAGAAAAGCTTCTTCCGCAATGCCGTTGCAGCCGTATTTGCGCTTATCATTGTTCTGAAAGACAGACATGAGATAAAAATAAGCAGGAACAACATCCCGCTTCTTATCCTGCGTTCTGTATTAGGAACAATAGGAGTCCTCTGCAATTTCTATGCTGTTGACCATCTCGTACTATCAGATGCTTCAATGCTGAACAAGCTCTCCCCTTTCTTCACTCTTATCTGCAGCGCGATCTTCCTTAAGGAAAAAGTAAGCATGAAAGAAGCTCTGATTGTGGCAGGGGCATTTGCAGGAAGCCTCTTCATTATAAAACCATCATTTTCCAATGCTGATCTTGGAATATCCCTTATAGGCCTGCTTGGGGGATTGGGAGCGGGAAGCGCATACACATGTGTCCGTGCCCTCGGAAAACGCGGCGAGAAAGGCCCTATCATCGTGCTGTTCTTCTCATCATTCTCATGTCTTGTCACATTGCCATATCTTATTTTCATGTATAATCCCATGACTTCTGAGCAGGTAGCCATTCTGCTTCTAGCAGGTCTGGCAGCAGCATCTGGGCAGTTCTCAATTACTGCTGCATACTCATACGCTCCGGCAAGAAAGATCTCCGTATATGATTATTCCCAGATCATCTTCGCGGCGCTGCTTGGTTATTTCATCCTTGGCCAGACCCCTGATGTCCTGAGCATTCTTGGTTATTTCATAATAATACTGATGGCTATTATCATGTTCATTCTCCAGAAAGGCCTTGAAAAGAAAAATCCCAGAATGTAATCTCAGATTATGCGTATCACAGGCGGCAAATACGTCAGGCGGCAGATAGCATGCCCTCCCGGAATAATCCGTCCAGCGATGGACATGATGAGGGAATCGATGTTCTCAATCCTTGGTGATATTGAGGGAATATCCTTTCTTGATCTTTTTTCCGGTTCTGGCTGCGTAGCTATTGAAGCTGCTTCAAGGGGGGCCTCTCCTGTACATCTGGTTGAGATGGACCGTGGGAAGAAAGAGACCATTGAGAAGAATCTGTCCTTTGTTGAGGAGCCGCATCGTCTTTTCATGATGGATGCAATGAGGTACATCTCCTCAACTCCATATAAATACTCGATTGTCTATGCAGACCCTCCGTTTCCCATGGAAGAAAAACCAAAGCTCGCTGAAGAATGCAGCAGGCATGGGATCGTAAAGGATACAGGGCTTTTCATAATCCACCTCCCAAGAGAGGAGCGCAGGATATGGGAAGACCGGATCGGTGATTATCACCTTGAAGATGAACGGAAATACGGAAGATCGATTCTTCTGTTCTACAGACCGGAAAAGGATACAGAAAATGACAATAAACAGTGACAACATCGCATATGACGACTATCCCGTCAGAGCATCTGATACAGATATGTTCTATGATGCAACAATACCCTTCTATTTCTCAGCAATCCAGGAAATGGGCGGAGAACACGCATCCAAGCTCGGTGTTGCTATTGATGATCTGCAGAGGGAAAAGGGATGGACATGGGTTATCACAAGGACCAGAGCCATGTTCTTTGGGAAATCATCATGGCGCGATACATTGAAGCTTGAGACCTGGCCGCAGGAGCCATACAGGCTCCACTGTCCTCGTGTTGTGAACGGATACTGCAATGGTACCAAGATTTTCCAGGCAATGACGCTCTGGGCAATCATTGACATGAACAGGAAGCGCCCTGTAAGGCCTCAGGAAGTCACGGGAAGCATACAGCCTGCTCCCTCGGACAAGTACTTCGTTGATCCGGATATCGGGAAAATCCTGAGGTATGATGATGCGGATAAGATCAAGGAATACATGATATACCGCCCTATTCCGGCTTATTACGACATCGACTACAATAAGCATGTCAATAATGTCGTCTACCTCAGATGGATCATGGAAGCAATGGATGAGGATATCATGAACTCATACAGGCCATCGCTTCTAGATGTGCAGTGGGAGCATCAGACATTCAGCCATGACAGCATATATGGGCAGACAGCGCTCACTGCAGAATCTGATGAAAAACTCTCATTCGTGCACAGAATCATGAAAGAGGAGTATGGCAGAAATGATACCATCCTCTTTGAGGCATACTCGGAATGGAAGAGGAAATAAACCAGCAGTACGGCCTCTGTCAATAATGCGGAGGCCTTCTGTTTGGCCTGCTCTCCCCTGACTCCTCGATGAGATCTGCTACATTGCTCTCAAGTTTCTCAATACGCTTCAGCAGTTCTGATATCGTTCTGTCGGATTCAAGCACAGCCTCATTGAGCTCTGCATTCTCCTTCTCAAGATAGCTCAGCCGTATTTCAAGTTTCTCTAGGTCCTCATTCATGCCTCAACTATACCACAGAAGAACAAATCCTATGAATTCATTTCTTTCCATGATAGAATCCTTTCTATGAAAGGAGAACGCATTGCGCAGCTTGAGCTTCTGCTGAGGTCACACCCCGAAGGTATACGAAGAGCAGAGATTGCAAGACGCCTTGGCGTGCACAGATCAACGATTTCACGGTATGTGGAAGAGCTTTCCGAGCATATCGATATCTACGAGGAAAACAATCTCATAAAGCTGAGAAGCAAGGATGATGAATCATCTCCCATGGAACTCTCTGTCTATGAAAGCCTTGCATTCAACATGGGGGCAGAAGCACTTGCCGCAACTGCGGAATTCCGCAGCCCTCATCTGGCTTCGGCTCTCCGCAAGCTTGCAATGAATATGCGTTCCTATGCTCCAAGAATCAGCGATAATGCATTGAACATAGCCGATCAGATAGATAAGGCAATACAGAAGGACAGAGAAGGTGCGGGCCAGTATAATCAGGTGCTGGAGGTTCTTATTGACTGCTGGGTATCAGGGAGAATCGCAAGGATCTCCACATCAGTTACGGATCTGGAAGAGATTGAGATAGCCCCATATTTCATTGGCTTCAAGGAAGATCAGTCCGGCAGACGGCCTATAACAGTAACCGGCAGACTAAGGCATACAAAAGATATAATCACACTCGATATCTCATCGATAACCGAAGCTAGAATGCTGGATGAGACATATACTATCCCTGATAATCTCAGGCCGTTCTCACATAAAGAGGAAGAGAAATACGATGCAATCGATATGATTCCTCTTAAACTCATACTGAAGGAGAAGAGTGCTCTCAATTCATTCTCCCAGATAATCCATGGAAAGCCTGAGATAACAAAGCTGGATGATGGTACGCTGCTCTGCCGTATGGATGCAGAGAACTCAATAGAGCTGATGCTCAGGATAATACAGGGTGGTACTTCTGTGAAAATCATTGAGCCTGACAGCTATAGAAAGAAAATGCTCCAGGCATTGGAAAGCATAATCGCTATGTATAGATGATATGTATACGATACTCCTTGTTGAAGACGAAGAAGCTGTAAGACATTCCATCAGAGATCTGACTCCCTGGGAGGAATATGGCTTTTCTGTCATGGGAGAAGCATCAAATGGCATGGAAGCTCTGGAGATAATCTCAGAGACGATGCCAGATGTTATCATTACCGATATCCGCATGCCATACATGGATGGCATACAGTTCATAAAGGAAGTTAGAGATAAATACTCGCAATCAGTGCTTGTCATATTCCTTTCCGGCTATGATGAATTCACATTTGCCCAGACTGCGCTCAGCCTGAATGCCGCAGAGTATGTCCTGAAGCCTGTCAGTGTTGATTCCATGAGGGCTCTGCTAGGCAGAATACGGGAGAAGCTTGATGAGGATGTAGCGAGAGTCTCGGACAGGACAAAGCTTGAAGCGTTCTACCATGATGCGTTTGACATATATAAAGAGAAGTTCCTTGTATCCCTCATAACTCCGACAAGAAAGCATGATGAGATGCTGATCGCAGAGAAAGCCAGCGAATATGGGGTCCCTCTCAAAGGCAGTATATTCGCAGTCTCGGTCATCGATCTCCCGAACGAAACCCTATCCTCTGTCGCGATGGAGGAAATCATAGAGGAAAGCGCCTCTGATAGCGGGGATATGCTTTCATTCCAGTATGAGAATCAGATTGTCCTGATATTCTCATCTGAAATGGGAAAGGATTTCTCTTCACTCTTCATAAAACAGATATACCGTTCGCTTTCCTTGCTGCAATCCAGGCTTATCCACTACTTCTCACATCCGTTCAGCATCGGCATAGGAGAAGTCGTATTCCAGACAGGCTCCCTTCCCGCATCATATAAAAGCGCTATGGAAGCCCTGAATTACACACATATCTATCCCGAGCAGCACATCATATCAATAAGCGATGTAGAGAATACCGCAGGAGTGATGGATGATAAGACAAGGAGCGATCTCAAGACAGATCTTGTAATGGCTCTGAAATTCGGAACATCAGAAGAGACAGAAGCCAGGATCCATGCTTTCTTCACAGGGCTGGCGGAGACTGCTGATATCCAGAATGCAATGATCTCCATCATTGCGATAATAGCTGAGATATGCACGTCTTATGGAAAGAACATTGCATTGCTGCTTGAAGGAGAGGATCTCTTTCTGGAATTATCACATGCCAACACATCGGCCCGGGCCGAGGAACTGGCGAAGAAGCTTGGAGTATCCGCGAACAAAATGGCTTCCGGAATAAGGGAGAACTCGCATATTCAGTTTGTGGAGAATGCAAAGAAAATCATAAAGGAACGCTATTCCGAATCGGCTTTCGGCCTGGAACAGGTTGCCGAGGAAATCTCAGTCTCCCCTGCATATTTCTCCACGACATTCAAAAAAGAGACTGGGCTCTCTTTCGTTCAGTACCTTACGAATATAAGGCTGGAGAAGGCAAAGGAGCTTCTGAAGAATTCAGATAAGAAAACCTATGAAATCGCGGAAGCCATAGGCTTCTCTGAACCAAACTACTTCTCATTCACATTCAAGAAGAACATAGGAATGTCACCTTCACAGTACAGAGCAGGAAACAGACAATGAAGATAAGAGCGATATCAATCCGAACTACTATTTCGCTTCTTATGGCTATAATGCTGACAATACTCATAATCGTAGTAAGCATCACTGTCAATGCGTTCCTGACCAATGCAATAGCAGATATTATGATACGGAGCACCACCGATATCATCACACAGATCAATAATAATGCTGAAACATACATAAATGACATCACAGACATTGCAGCCTATGCCAGGAATCTTGCACGCGATACATCAGCATTGAATGCGGAGGGAATAACAGAACGGCTGAAAACAATTGTCGCATCACGCAATGATATTGTACGCATCGATGCATTCGGCATGGATGGGAAACTGCTTTTGACGACATCCCCGGTTTACAACGATGCATCTCCGGATGAGCTATGGTTCCAGAGAGCAGTGAAAGGAGAAGGGGATTTCTTCTTCACAGGCCCCCGGCAGCAACAGCTTCCTTCAGGGCAGAAAGGACTTGTGATCACATTCTCCCAGCTCATCAGCTATGGAGACATGAACAGAGCAACAAGCTCTGCCGTCCTTTCGATAGACCTCAATTTCAATTTCATAAGAGAACTTGCGGAAGATGCGAATCTGGCCGATTCAGGATATATATACTTCATCTCAAACGATGGTGAGATAATCTATCATCCAAGGCAGTCGGAAATCGATGATGGAACATTCCATGAAGACCTGGAAAGCGTTGCTGACCATGTTTATGGTACATACATATCAGAATTCGACAATCATGAGCGCATGACCATAATACAGACAGTCAGCCAGACCCGATGGAGGATCGTAGGAGTTGCGATGATGGATGAGATCATGAATGATCTGGGCTCCTTCCAGACCATCCTGCTTTTGATCTCGGCTATCATGATCATAATCTCGATCATAATAACAGCAATGATCTCAAAGCACATTACAAGCCCGCTCAGAAGGCTTGAGATTGAGATGAAGAAAGTGGAGACAGGTGATTTTGAGGTCTCCCCTCCTCATAGCCATTCCCTGGAGGTTGAATCCCTCTCTTCGTCCTTCAGGATAATGGTTGCAAGAATCAAGGTTCTCATGAAGAGGATAAAAGCCACAGAGGAGATCAAAAGACAGAGAGAGCTGGATGCGCTTCAGGCAAAGATCAATCCGCATTTTCTTTACAACACTCTTGACAGCGTAATCTGGATGGCAGAGACCGGAGATAATCAGGGAGTTGTGAAAATGGTCTCTGCTCTGGCACGTCTATTCAGGATCTCAATCGCAAAAGGCCATGATGTCATAACCCTGGCAGAGGAGCTTTCTCATGTCCAGAGCTATCTGGATATCCAATCAATGCGCTATAAGGACAAGTTCACATATTCCGTAGAGCTGCCTCAAGAGCTGGAGGATGCACCAACCATAAAGCTCATAATCCAGCCTATAGTCGAGAATTCCATCTATCATGGCATAAAGTATCTGCAGGAAGAAGGAAGAATTGAAATAAGAGCAACGACAGAGGAAGATGATATAAGAATCTCCATTTCAGACAATGGAATCGGTATGAAGCGGGAAACAGCAGAAGCTATTCTCAATCCAGAGAAGGAGAATACCAGTTCCACAGGCAACGGTATCGGATTAAGGAACATAGATGAGAGAATCAAGCTGTCATATGGAAGAAAATACGGGCTCTCGATATGGTCGGAGCCCGATGAAGGGACTGTGGTAACGATCTTGATACCGCACCTGCCCCCAATTGAACCTGTGGTTGTCAAAAGCTGAATCAGCCTCTGAAATCCTTGCTTATATCGATATTCTCGCCTGAAATGCCAATATAAGCGCCCTGTTTGGCCTCGGATGTATCAGGATGGGCGATGAGCCACTTATTGCGCGCCCAAAGATACTGATCTTCAGGAATGGTATTCTCAATTGCTGGCTTATCGGTATTTGTCCCTTCTGGCAGGGCAATGACAACACGGAAGTGTCCGCATGGAGCATAGTGAAGCGTTGTCTCATAGACAAGAACCGGAACACCCGCCGGAACCTTGAAGGCCTTGACCTTTGATGAATCAAGTTTGCCTCCGATGAAATCATCTATCTTTGCAAGAAGCAGGACAAAGTCCGAGGATGATACATTCACCTCGCTGCCACGATGCCATTCAAGGCAGTTGAGCTTATAGTTCGTGCCGTTGCAGTATCCGATCTCAACAGGCATGCCACCATAGACATGATCGCTTAAAATACTGTAAACAGACAGCTTCTCGAGCTCTGGCATAGAGGGAACATAAACTGTTCCATCTTCCGGACAAGGAGTCTCTGTATCGAGAACCTGAAGAAGTTCTGCCACATCAATCCCTTCAAGCACTTCGCCATATTCCCGGAACTCATCGCTCCGGACATCCAAGATTTCCATTAAGTACCTCCCATGTGGAAAAAATCAACTGTATTATAGCAGATGATTGCCTTGTATCATCATTGTATATGGTATCCATACATATCTTTCATCTGTCAGGGGATATCCTATTGCGGCTTCATCGGGAATTCTTCCTGATGCAAGCTCATAAGCAATCCTGTATGCGGCCTTCCCCTGCCCTTCTGCATCATTCAGGACAGTACCAAGAAGAGTCCCATCATCCAGTGCCTCAAGTCCATCAGGAATGGCGTCGCAACCAATCACTGGCATATACCTTCCATTGCTGAAATATCCTGCGTTCTGAAGGGCATCAATTGCCCCAAGGGCCATCTGATCATTATTGGCGAATACAGCTTCTATCGAATCACCATGGGAAGCCAGAAATGCCGACATAAGATCCTCGGCCCTTTCACGCTCCCAGAGAGCCGTATCCTCATCGAGCCTGTCAATCACAATACCTGCCTCTGCAAGCGTCTTCATCAGATATTCGCTTCTGAGCTCTGTATCCTGATGCCCAGGCTCTCCTTTTATGATTACAAACTGAAGCTTACCATCACCGTTTTTATCGGCTTCTGGATGATTGAACCAATAATTGATGAAAATGCGGGCCTCAAAACGTCCTGCTGCCTCAGCTCTGGCTCCCACATAGTAGACTTTATCCCATATTGCCATATCATCAGCAAGAGGCTCTCTGTTTATGAATACAAGGGGGATATCAGCCTGTCTGCACTTCTCGATTATCGCTCCGGAAGCCGTCCTGTCGACAGGATTGACTATGATTGCCGCAGCCCCTTCCTCAATGAATTGCGCGATATGATCATTCTGCAGACTCTGCTTATTCTCAGCAGCTCTCACCTTGACAGGAATCTGGCCAAGGCTTTCCTTCTCAATCCATTGCCGCTCCTCTTCAGTAAACGCATCATCTGAACGATAGATGCTGACCCCGATGAATAATTCCTCTTTGTTTCCAGAGGCAGAAGATGACAATTGGATAGCAAGAATAAACAAAGAAAGCAGAAACAAACGTCGCATAGATACAGCAATCATAAAAGCCGGGGTCTCCCCCGGCTTCATCAATCAGATCATTTCTTCTTAAGATACTTGATGCTATCAAGAGAGACAGCAGCAAGAATGATAAGGCCCTTGAATACAAACTGAAGGTTCGTATCGATTCCAAGGAATGTAAGGCAGTAGGTAAGAGAAGTGAAGATAATGACACCTATTACCGCTCCGCCTATCTTTCCTATACCACCATTGAACGATATTCCACCGACAACACAGGCCGCAATAGCATCCATCTCATATCCTTGTCCGGTTCCTGCACTCGCATTTGCTCTGAAAGCTTCAAGGAATGAACCGCAACCGTAGAATATACCAGCCATCATGAATACAAGAAGAGTAACCTTGAATACTGATATACCCGATACAGCAGCAGCCTCTGCGTTGCCTCCGACAGCATACATGTTCTTTCCGAATGTGGTCTTATTCCAGATGATCCATGCGATTATCGCTGCAATCACCGCAGGGATAATCAGCTTCGGGAACGTTATAAGCTCACCATTAAGCACTCCGAGAGTCCATCTGCCTCCGATAAGATCCTTGATCCCTCTGTCAATCGATCCCACAGGTGTTCCCGATGTACCGAAGAACAGGAGGCCGTAGATTATAAGCTGTGTTCCGAGCGTCGAGATGAACGGATGCATCTTCAGTTTAGCGGAGAAGAATCCTGAGAATGTGGCGAAGAATGTACAGAACAGGACAGAGAGAACCAGCGCCATGATTACGCGGAAAGCCATCGGAAGCCCTGAAAAATCCCAAGGACCCATCCCCATGAATGAAACGATGTTCATTCCCGGGTGGAGAATAAGACCGGTAGTAACAGAACCGAGCGCAACCATACGGCCGACAGAAAGGTCTGTTCCTGCAAGAAGGATAAGACCGGCTACACCGAGAGCATAGAACATTCTTGTCGAAGACTGCTCGAGAATCGTGAAGATATTCGGCAGCGTAAGAAGATTACCTGCACCTCTCATCGGAGCGATTATGATACAGACAATGAAGAATACGAGAATAGCAAGATAAAGACCATTCGCAAGAAAGAACTTGGAAGCCTTGAAATTGGTTGTATAGTTCCTCCATTTCATCACCATGTCTTCGCTGAACTTTGTCTTACCGTTCCTAAGCTCCCTGTTCTTCTGGATATGATCAACGAACACCTGGTTCTTTGCGGCTTTAGCCTGATCTATCTGATGCGTAAAACGGCTCTTTGCATCATAGAGAGCGCTCTTAAGCTCATAATCAGCAATCGCGAGCTCACTCTTCAGCTCCTGAGGATCTGCAGATGCATATGCCTTCTGGACTTCCTCCCTGCGCTTTGCTCCATCGGCCTTTATCTGGGCTACTTCCTTCTCATAGTAAGCCTTGGCCCCTGCCATTCGCTTGTTCTGCTTCTCGACAACAGCAGCCTCTATGCCTTTCGCAACCGAATTCACATATGCAACTGCTTCCTTGGAAAGAGCATCAACCTTCTCTTTGTTCTGTGCTGCTACAGCCTTGGCCTGCTCAAGCTCTGCGCTTAGTCTTGCAAGTTCCCTGGCCCTGTCAGCATCATCGAGAAGCTTGTTCTTCTTCACCGCATCCATCTGAATCTTGCAGTCTGCTGCTTTCGTAACACCGTTCTCTCTAAGGGCCTTCAGCTCCTCGGTGTACTGCTGTATACGCTTATCTTCCTCTATAGTCAGTATTTCCTGAGCCTTGTTCTCTGCCATACATCCCCTCCTTTTACAGATATTTAGCAGATAACCTCAGGAGTTCCTCCTGATTGGTTTCCTGCGTATTGACGATTCCTGCAAGCCTATGATTGGACATAACTGCGATTCTATTGGTTATACCGAGAATCTCAGGCATCTCTGATGACACAACAACAATAGTCTTGCCTTCTTTTGCCATTCTTATAATCAGCTGATAGATCTCATATTTTGCACCTACATCTATACCTCTGGTAGGTTCATCCATGAGGAATATCTGCGGGCTGCGCTCCATCCATTTACCAATGATGACCTTCTGCTGATTGCCTCCTGAAAGTGCTGTAATAAGCTCTTCGCTGGATACACACTTGGTATTCATCTGCTTGATCTCACGATTTGCAGCATCATAAAGCTTCTTGTTATCAAGAAGATGGAATGTCTTGTAGGCATCAAGATTCGTAATCGTCGTATTGAACCTTATCGTATCTTTGCCGAACATACCGTTAAGCTTGCGCTCCTCCGTAACAAGGGCAAAGGAATGATTCATAGCATCTTTCGAAGATGAGAATCTCATCTTCTTCCCGCCAACGAGAATCTGACCGGATGCAATCGTACGGATTCCGAAAAGAGACTCCAGAAGCTCACTTCTGCCTGCTCCCACAAGTCCATAGATTCCGAAGATCTCTCCTCTCCTGACAATAAATGAGATATCCTCAAGAACAGGATTGAACTTCGTAGTCAGATTGCGTATCTCAAGATATTCTTCACCTGGAGCATTATCCACATCAGGGAATCTCTTATCGAGAGAACGGCCAACCATAGCTGTGATAAGCTCGTTCATATTCGTTTCCTTGGTGGATTTCTTGAATATCATCTTTCCATCACGAAGAACGGCAACATCATCACAGATCTCAAAGACCTCATCCATCTTATGAGATATATATACAAAGGAAACGCCCTGCTTCCTCAGATCATCCACAATGGAAAAAAGCTTTTTGACCTCCCTCTCTGTAAGAGAACTTGTTGGCTCATCGAGCACAATGAGCTTTGCATCATAGCTGACAGCTTTCGCAATCTCAACCATCTGTCTCTGCGAAACAGACATAGTCCTCATCACAGTCTGTGGATTAACATTCATCTTCAGGCGTGCAAAAAGATTATTGCTTTCCCTGAGCATTCTTGCTTCATCGACAAATCCTCCCTTCTTGGGATATCGACCAAGGAAAAGATTGTCCATAACAGTGCGGTCAAGACACTGCTGAAGCTCCTGATGAACCATTGCAACGCCGCTTTCAAGGGCTTCTTTCGGCCCTTTGAAATCAACGGGCTTGCCATATAACGATATCTGCCCCTCATCCTTGGCATAAATACCAAAGAGACATTTCATCATGGTGGACTTGCCGGCACCGTTCTCACCCATGAGACCACAGACCGTTCCCTCTTCCACCTTAAGGTTGATTCCATCGAGAACCTTGTTCTTTCCAAAGGATTTCGACAGATCCTTAATTTCCAAAACTGTTCTTCCGCTCATTAAGACCCTCCGGAACAGAAAAACCCCGTACCCCCAGAAGCGGAGACCGGAAACCGATGATGGCGGAAGAATCCACCTCCGCCATCATTACTTTGAGATTGAGATCAATACTGGAGCTTATCCAGATAGTCCCATCCAGAGTTCGTCTTAACCATATTGATGGCATAAGCATCGAAGCTGTTGAGATTAGTGAATCTGTCAAGACATGATGCCTCGTTCTGTCCGTCGCCCTGTACGATTGTAAGGTCCAGGTTGAGAAGCGGAGCATAGTACTGAAGAGCCGGAACATAGGAAGATGAGAGGAAGTTATCCGCGCTGTTGTAGATAGTGAGGATTACTCTCTTTGTCTCAGCGTCTGTCTGCTTGATTCCAGCATCTCTTGCGCCAGCCTGATACTCAGTCCAGTTAGAAGCATTTACGCCTGTATTCGCAGCGAGGAGGGCCTTTGTCTCAGGCAGGTACTCCATATCTGCGGAAATCTTGTTGCCATACTGATCAGGCTCTGTGATTCCCTTTGCGATGACATCATTGCCTGTAAGCCCATCAAGAAGGTTTCTGATAACCTGAAGAGTTGCTGTAGCCTGTGCATCTACGTTCTGGGAAACAGTTCCTGTGAGTCTGCCAGCTCCGATTGCCTCGATAGCATCAGCATTTGCATCATATCCGAAGATTGGTACGCCCTCTGGATAGTTGGATGCCTGGAGACAGCCCATTGCCATACCATCGTTATTGGAGATAACCATATCAATCTGGTTGCCAAGAGATGTTGCCCAGTTGAGCATAGCATCTGTTGCTGCGTTTGCATTCCATGTCGATCCATCAAGACCGGTCATAGCCATAGAAGCAAGCTCTACAACCTTCATCTGTGTACCGCCGACATTAGCAGAACCCTCTACTGCCTGACCAGGATCTGTTGAACCATTCCATGTGCCGAGAGCCTCTCTGATGCCCTGAGTTCTTGCCTTTGAGTCATTGTGTCCTACGTCTCCAATGCAGAGAACATAACCAATCACGCCATCACCATTGCGATCGACGACCGCAGGATCTGCAGATGCAAGATAATCAACAATAAGCTGACCCTGTACTGCACCACCGCCAGCTGCGTCGAATCCGACATAGTATGTCTTATCATTCCATTCCATAACATCCATCTGGATCTCACCAGTTGTTGGATCTGATGGCTGTCTATTGAAGAAGATTACCGGCTTTGCTGCGTTGCCGACTACTGCACCTGCTGCTTCCTGCGATCCACTTGCGAAAAGTGTGCCGCAGACTACTGCCATAACCAGCAGTACTGTGAAAAGCTTTCTCATTGAAACCTCCTATACGGGAATATCCCGTATTTTAGTTTTTACCTCTGAGTAGAGTTTCACATGGTTTATTTATTGCCGTAACCAAAGATTTTTTGCTTTTTCATAGCTTTTTTTGGACCATGCAGATTTTTACGCAATAAGAATGAAAACGATATCATAACAATCGAACAGATTTAATTCCCGATTTTCCATCTTTTTTCCTCTGAAAGCTGTCAGGAAAGCCTACTTAGCGCGTAAAAGATATAGGAGCTATTGAAAAGCATATATGCTCCTAAGGGAGGCCTATATGGCAATACTGAGCATGAAGGAGAAGCTTGAGATACTCAGGGATGCGACCCTGGAGGACGATGTCTTCTTCTCCAGCTGCCTC
>CALXKS010000038.1 GCA_944389015.1 uncultured Spirochaetaceae bacterium | reverse complement strand
GCGTTAATTGCGCACGTACGGTTCTGTGCGGGGCTACTCGCAGGAATAATCCTGCGAGGGTCTACGCGATAGAATGAGATGGAGGGGATAGAGAGCATGAGCGGGAAGTTCGATGAGATAATGCAGAAGAAGATCAAGATCGCAAGCGAGGAGAGCCTGAAGAAAGGCGAGGCCAATGGGCTTCAGAAGGGGCGGTCAGAAGGTCGTCTTGAAGGACGGCAGGAAGTTGCCAGGAGCATGGTAAGGGATGGCTCGATTCCTCTTTCCAAGATCGCAGAGTTCTCTGGGCTTACCATTGGTGAGGTTGAGAGCATAAGAAGCAGCATCAATGCATGATTGATTGCTTGGTTTTGGAAAATCCAGCAGGAACCATCATAGGCAAGCCTTTGTTTTCATGGTTTCATTCTTTCTGGTAATATAGGAATATGCTCAGAATATATGTAGATGGCGACTCTATGACAGAGCGTCATAGAAGCATTATCCTCAGAAGAGTTGTCGGCAATGCTGATGCATTCTGTGTATTTGCTGCTGACAGGTCCCTTCCTGATGTAATGAAAGCCATTGAGAGAGACAAAGCTGAGAGAAGAAGACCGTATAGAGATTCTCTTCCCCCTGAAGAGATTCGTAAGATCGGATCTGGAATACATATGGAAGTCGTTGAGAAGGGCAGGGATTCTGCTGACGACTACCTTGTCTCCGTTTCAGTCCCGGGATCACTTGCCATTACACACGATATCCCGCTTTCTGCCCGTCTTATTGAGAAGGGTCTCATTGTGATAGATGACAGGGGAGGAAGGCTCACTGCTTCTGATATTGCCTCAAGGCTCTCTGAACGGAGCAATAATGCCCTTTTCCGCGAAATGGGACTGTTCACTGGGCCGCAGAAGCGCTTTGATGATAGAACGATCAGGCTCTTTGCCGCTGCCTTCGATAAAGCCGTGAATGAAATTTCTTCAGGAGAAAGCTGACAGAAACAGGCCTTCAGCGCGTATATAATATATGCGGAAGAAAACTGTCCTGCTACGAGGTGATTACTCTTATATTGATGCTCTTAGAATCAATGGCAGATGGACAATTGATGTCCTTCCTCTCTGCTGCTATGCATCGAGGACATTCGCTGTCATCCTCGATAGCCCATCTGTCGATGACCTGATGGATGAGATTGACCGTGCATCTGCCTCAGGTCTGATGCCCAGGATAATAACGGTAACTGACAACTATGCGGATATCGTGTTGCGAGCATTCTGCCCATCTGCTGTGAGCGTCAGGAAGGAAGACGGGGCAGATGGTATCATCGCAGCTCTCTGCGGGAAGAAAAGGAGTCCGATAGAATTCTCGGAGCGTGAACTTGATCTTATCCGCAGGATGCGCAATGGTCCATCGAATAAAGAACTCTCGCTTTCGATGTCCGTCAGCGAGAGAACCGTACGCAGAATCAAAGAAGGCATATTCAGGAAGACCGGATTCGTATCAGGAGAACAGCTCGCGGTCTTCTCTGTCTACATCGATCAGTATTCGCAGCTTCTTACATATCTTGGATAAGGAATGACATCCCTGATATTCCCGACTCCTGTCACATACTGCACCGCGCGCTCGAATCCAAGTCCGAAACCGGCATGGGGAACCGATCCATACTTTCGCAGATCGAGGTACCACCAGTATGCTTCAGGATCGAGACCAAGCTCCTTCATCCTATCGAGAAGAACATCATACCTGTACTCTCTCTCTGATCCCCCGATGATCTCACCGAGCCTTGGTGCAAGAACATCCATTGCCCTTACAGTCTTCCCGTCATCGTTCATCTTCATATAGAACGCCTTGATCTCCTTAGGGTAGTCTGTGACGATGACAGGACGCTTTGCGATGACCTCAGTAAGATACCTCTCATGCTCGCTCTGTATCTCGGTACCCCAGCTTACAGGGAATTCGAATGCATCATTGTGCTTCTCGAGAATCTTGACCGCATCTGTGTATGTCATATGCTCAAATGGGCTTTCGATCACATGCTCAAGTGTCTCTACAACACCATCAAGGACGAACTTGGAGAAGAATGCCATATCCTCCTCATTCTTATCGAGGACAGCCTTGAAGATATACTTGAGGAACTTCTCCGCAGTATCCATATCGCCCTCGAGAGTGCAGAAGGCCATCTCCGGCTCAATCATCCAGAACTCTGCAAGATGACGGGCTGTGTTCGAGTTCTCCGCGCGGAACGTAGGTCCGAATGTATAGATGTTCTTCATGGCAAGAGCATATGTCTCTCCCTCGAGCTGTCCTGAGACTGTGAGGTTGGCAAGCTTGCCAAAAAAGTCCTTCGAGTAGTCAACCTTCCCATCCTCAGTACGGGGAAGATTCTCCATATCAAGAGTCGTGACCTGGAACTGAGCACCAGCGCCTTCGCAGTCGGATGCTGAGATCAGAGGGGTGTTCACATATACAAAGCCGTTCTCCTGGAAGAAGGAATGGACGGCATATGCCATTGTGTTCCTGACCCTTGTCACAGCTCCGAAGAGATTTGTGCGGGGCCTGAGATATGCCTTCTCCCTCAGGAATTCGATGGTATGCCTCTTCTTCTGCAGAGGATAGTCTGCCGGACATGCACCGACAAGCTCAAGCTTCGTGCATCTCAGCTCAGTTGCCTGCGCTCCTCCCTCAGAGGCTACGATCATTCCCTCGGCAATCACGCTGCTTCCTGTGGTGATGCTGTCAATAAGCTCCTCCGAGAAGGACTGATGGTCGATTACGATCTGAATGCCCTTGAGGCCTGACCCGTCGTTTATCTCGGCGAATGAGACATTCTTGCTGTCCCTCTTCGTTCTTACCCAGCCCTCTACGCGGATGATCTCATCAGACGGACTGAGTGAAAGGATTTCCTTTATTCTCTTCTCCATACAAAATACTCCTAGATGGATTTCCTGCATTATTGCACCATGGGGCCATGCGGTCAAGGATGGTGGCACATAGTGAATATTAGCTAGATGTGTGCTCTGAATGGTTATTTTATCCCGTTGACAGAAGATACTCCGAAAGACTAAACAGATACCATGATCGAGATCATCGGAACGAAAAAGAGCAGAGATACCGCAAAGGCCATCAGGTATATGAAGGAAAGAAGGATTCCATACAGCTTCATAGATCTCGATGATCGGGACGAGCTTCCTGAGAAGATCTGGAAAAGCATCTTCTCATCTGTCGATGATCCCGGAACGCTGATAGATACGTCATCGCGCTTTTTCAGGGATGGGGGATATCAGTGGCGCGAATATGATCCGGAGGAGGAACTGCGGGAGCATCCTGGGCTTCTTGTCCTTCCTGTCATCAGAAACGGGATGAAGGCCCATGCGGGATTCTCTGAGAGCTTTCTCCGGGAGGTGCTCTGATGCACTATGCCGTTCTCAGCACCGGCAGCTGCGGAAACTGCTATATTTTCCATGAAGACAGCTCTGCCATCATCATAGATTGCGGTGTGACATATGCAAAGCTTTCCCGTGGACTGGAGATGCATGGAATACCATTGGAGGATGTCAAGGCAATGTTCCTGACGCATCTTCATCCAGATCATTCAAAAGGCGTCGGTGTGTTCCAGCGAAAGACAGGGATCCCTGTCTTCCTCTCGGATATAGCGCTGGAGAGAAATGGAACTGTCATCGATAAGCAGAGAATCGAGAGAAGCCTTCTTGCCCCATATTGCTTCGGGGAGGATATCGTCGTTGATGGATTCTCTGTCCATCCGTTCCGCACAAGCCATGACAGTGAGGGTTCGGCAGGCTACCGTATCGTATCGAAAGGCAATGTAAGCATATTCCTTATGACCGATACCGGTGTGATTCCCGATGAAGCGGCCTCTCTCGCTGAGAATTCAGATGTAAAGTTCATAGAATCGAATTATGATGAAGATATGCTGGAGAATGGGCCGTACCCGGCTCATCTCAGAAAAAGGATAAGCGGAGTCTATGGCCATCTTTCCAATACGGAGGCCGTGGAGTTTGCTAAAAGCGTATCACGCCAGGGAGATAGCGTGTATTTCGTGCATATCAGCGCGAACTGCAACTCCCCGGGCGTCCTGAGGCCGTTTGTGATGCGTTCTATTCCTTCAGGCATATTCTGCAGGGTATGTGAAAGAGGGGAGACATTCGAGGGGTTCAAGGATGCCAGATAGGAAAAGGAAAAAGGAACAGAAGAAGGAAAGGAAGAAGTACAGCTATAAGGAATGCAGGAAGATCCAGCGTCCCGATGGTCTGATGATGAAGACTGTCAGAGGCTATACATTCCCCGATTTCATCGATGCTGTAAGCCATAGATTCGGCAGCAGGGTCTGCTACAAGGTCTTCAGGACCGGTCAGGAGAATGATACGACGTTCAGCCAGCTCGGGTGGCATGCATATGCAATATCCTCCTACCTTATATCAAAGGGCATAGAGAAAGGGGACAGGATCGCGATATTCGGCGAGAGCTGCCCTGGGTGGATGGAGATGTATCTTGGCATTGCCTCAATCGGTGCGATAGCTGTCCCGATCCTCCCTGACTTCTCAGCCTCCGAGGCTATGCATATCATAGCCGAAAGCGGTGCAAAGGGTGTCTGCGTCAATCAGAAGCAGTTCGCGAAGATATCATCGCAGATCGGAGACCTGATGCTTTTCAGGATGGAGGATCTGGTTCATGTCCCTGTGGTAAGCGATGAGTACCCATTTGTCACGGCCCCCGGATTCCCGATGAGGAATACGAAGATCAATGCAGCTGAGCTTGAGAAGAGAAAGCCTGCAGAGGATGATGTCGCATCAATCATATTCACATCCGGAACCACTGGTGCCTCCAAGGGTGTTGTGCTGACTCATATGAATATCCTCCGTGGAGCAGATCTGGCTACCGATATATACGTCCGGATCAAACCTGGATACAGAGCTCTTTCGATCCTTCCCATGAGCCACGTCTATGAGTTCACGATCGGACAGATACTTCCGCTTATGGTCGGAGTCGAGATCACATTCCTCGGCCGTCCGCCTGCAGTCTCCGTCCTCCTTCCGGCGCTCTCGGAGGTAAGGCCTCATGTCATGCTTACTGTTCCGCTTCTTATAGAGAAGGTATACAAAGCCGCGGTTCTTCCTGTTCTCCGTGATAACAAGAAGATATCATCGATGCTCAGCAAGCCTATCATAGGTTCATTTGTCTACAGGACGATCGGAAAGAAGCTGATGAAGACATTCGGTCACAACCTTGTCTTCTTCGGTATTGGAGGTGCTCCTCTTGATAAGGATGTCGAGCTCTTCCTCCATAAGGCCCACTTCCCGTATGCGATCGGCTATGGCCTGACAGAGACAAGTCCACTGGTCGCAGGCTGCGGTTCTGCGCATCGCCGGCAGCATCCTGGATTCGTCGGGGAGATCGTCACGGATGATGATGTCATCCTTCTTGATAAAAACAGCGAAGGAGTGGGAGAGATAGCCGTCAAGGGACCGAATGTCATGCAGGGATATTACAATCGTGAGGATCTTAATAGCGAGGTCTTTACAGAGGATGGATACTTCCGTACCGGCGATCTCGGCTTTATCGATGAGCATAACAGGCTTTCAATCAGGGGCCGCGTAAAGACGATGATCCTTGGTCCAGGTGGAGAGAATATCTATCCGGAGCTTATCGAGTCGCTGATCAACAACCAGTCATTCGTTGAGGAATCCCTTGTCGTTCCCGATAACGGAGGTCTTGTCGCGCTTATCAAAATAGATGTAAACATGATGGCGGAGAAGATGAAGATCTCTGCGATCGAAGCGCATCAGGAAGCCCTGAAATATATCAAGACAATCCGTTCTGATGTCAATTCCCAGCTTTCGTCTTTCTCCAGGATCTCCGAGGTCAAGCTGCAGGAGGAGCCTTTTGCCAGAACTCCTACGCAGAAGATAAAGAGATTCCTTTACCCTGGAAAGAAGGATAAGGAAGGAAAGGACAATGACGATAAATAGAGATACACAGGATGTAAGGATAAGCAGGATAGACAGCCTGAAGACTCCTTCTGAGCTGCAGAAGCTCTGTCCTGCGCTTCCTGATGATGAGAAGCGCATCTCATCATATAGGCATGCTGTTGCTGATATCATAAAGGGAAATGACAGCAGGCTTCTTGGAATAATCGGGCCATGCTCGATCCATGATCCAGATGCCGCTATTGATTACGCTTCGCGACTTAAGAAGCTTTCCGATAAGGTATCGGATGTATTCCTCATTGTCATGAGGACGTACTTCGAGAAACCGAGGACAGCACTTGGGTGGAAGGGGCTGATCACCGATCCTGATATGGATGAGTCCTGCAATATCGAGAAGGGGCTTATCATTGCCAGGAAGCTGCTTCTTGAGATAACAAGGATCGGTCTTCCTGTAGGCTGCGAGGTCCTTGATCCGATCGTTCCGCAGTATACCGATGAGCTTATGTCATGGTCCTCAATCGGAGCCCGCACAACGGAGAGCCAGACACATAGATCCCTTGCATCCGGTCTGTCTGTATCGGTCGGTTTCAAGAACAGCACCTCTGGAGATCTCACTGCAGCTGTGAATGCTGTGAAGAGCGCATCGCGCCCTGCTTCCTTCATCGGTGTGGAGCGCAATGGAAAGCTTGCAGTCTTCAGATCCAGAGGGAATGACTGCTGCCACCTGATTCTCCGTGGTGGCGATGCTGGCCCTAACTACTATGAGGATGATGTAGAGGAAGCAAAGAAGATGATGGAGTCATTGTCCCTGGATCCGAGGATCATCATAGACTGCTCACATCAGAACAGCCATAAGGACTGGAGAAGGCAGAAGCGTGTCCTCAGATCCGTGATCGATCAAGTCAGATGGGGCGAGACGGCTATCAGGGGCTTCATGCTTGAATCCAATATAAATGAGGGGTCGCAGAAGATTCCCGAGGATCTTTCAGAGCTGCAGTATGGTGTATCCGTAACCGATGGATGCGTTGGCTGGGATGAGACGGAGAGGATAGTGATGCATGCGGCAGATCTTATAAGGGATGCCAGGAAGAATGGCGGATCGGTGGAGGTTCTATGAAGGCAGGTATTTTCCTTGCGGAAGGATTTGAGATCGCAGAGGCTCTCTGTCCGCTTGATGTCCTGAGAAGGGCAGGGATTGAGACAGAGCTTATCGGAGTCGGTGGCATGATCATAAAAAGCTCATCAGGAGCTGCTGTGAGTGCTGATAAGCCTATAGAGGATGCTGGCGGGAGCTATGATCTCCTGTTCTGCCCAGGAGGAATGCCTGGTGCTGTGAATCTTGCACAGTCGTGGGATGTGAACAGAATGCTCATCGAGACAGCGCAGAACGGGGTTGTCGCTGCAATCTGCGCATCCCCTGCAGTGGTTCTTTTCCCGCTTGGACTTCTTGAGGGCCATAAGGCAACCTGCTTCCCGGGAAGCGCATCCTATGCTCCTTCCTTCTGCTTTTCTTCCGAAGGTGTCGTCGAGAGCGGGAATATAATCACCGCAAAGAGCGCTGGATGGGCCTTCGATCTCGGTCTCAGGCTTGTTGCAAGGCTGAAAGGCGAGGAAGAGGCGGAGAAGGTCAGAGCCGCAATTTTCTATAAAATGTGAGGATCAGAACTCGTGTGACAGGACTTTCTCCAGTGAAGTCCTGTTTCTTTCTGCCATTCCTCTTGATTTCACAGACCCCATTGCCTTAAAACATACTAAGAATTTTCCCGGAGGTGCTCCAGTGTATTTTCCAGAGGGCTACAGGCCGCTTTTAGGACAGCATGAGACAGAGAAGGCAATCAAGGATGCGAAGGATATATTCGAGAAGTCGCTTTCAGGCTCTCTGAGGCTTTCAAGAGTCACATCACCGCTTTTCGTTCCATCAGGATCGGGTATAAATGATGATCTGAATGGAGTAGAGAATCCTGCACGCTTCTCAGTAAGGAATCTTGGCGGAAAGCATATGGAGATAATCCAGTCGCTTGCGAAGTGGAAGAGGATGGCTCTTGCTGATTATGGTGTGAAGCCGGGACGCGGCATCTATACCGATATGAATGCTCTCCGTCCCGATGATGATATCGATGCGATACATTCGATCTATGTGGATCAGTGGGACTGGGAGAAGGTCATGTATCCCAATGAGAGGAATCTTGAGTATCTTAAGTCCACTGTCCGCGATATCTACAGAGCTATCAAGCGCACAGCTTTCCTTCTCTCGGAGGATTTCCCCGTTCTGGAGGACACGCTTCCTGAGAACATATCATTCGTCCATACAGAGGATGCCGCTGCAGAGTATCCTGGACTCACACCGCAGGAGCGGGAGAAAGAGCTGGCGAGGCGCTATGGTGCTGTGTTCCTTATAGGAATAGGCTACGGCAATCCACCGCACTCAGGGCGTGCCCCGGATTATGATGACTGGTCTGAGGATACGGGAAACGGCCATCATGGACTCAATGGCGACATAATCGTCTGGGATACCGTAAGAAATGATTCTCTGGAGCTTTCAAGCATGGGAATCAGGGTGAACAGGGAAGCTCTCCTGAGACAGCTTGCGATAAGAGGCTGTGAGGAAAGAAAGGAGATGTACTGGCATAGGAGGCTGATAAAAGGCGAGTATCCCCAGACAATAGGCGGAGGCATCGGTCAGTCAAGGCTCTGCATGTTCCTCCTGCATAAGGCCCATGTAGGGGAGGTGCAGGCTTCTGTATGGCAGGAAGAGGCAAGAGCCGAGGCTCTCAGCCACTCCGCAAGGCTTCTTTAGAGAGAAGGGGAGTATATACCATCCTTCCATTGATCCGCTCGGAGAGCATTAGGTCGACAGAGACTATCTCCGACTTGATCGAAGGAATGACCATAGGCTTCATATCACCGATGACCCGGCGTCCCAGTGTGATATGGGGCCTGAACTTTCTGCTGTCAAATGGAAGATCAAGCGCTCTAAGCTCTGACGCCAGCTCATCATGCAGCGCTGTAAGCTGTCTGTTTTCCATGATTTCAGCAAACCATAGCTTACCATCATCCCTTCTGAAATACCCGAGCCTGTCTATTGTTATCAGTACATTGAAGGGAGAAAGCCTTTTTATGGCTTCTTCCGCTCTTTCCTTCTGATTTCCATCGCACTCTCCGAGGAATGCAAGGGTAAGGTGAAGATTGCTGTCAGGTACAAATGAACCAGAGGAAGAAGATGATCTGATCATCTCTCTGAGTTCCTTCAGCTTGCTCTCAGCATCTTCTGAGAGCAATGCGGCAATGAATAATCTCATGGATATATAATAGCACAGCAATCATTTCCTTGCTTTGCAATAAGTTAGTAAAATTATAATAAATTTTTCGCAAAATTGTTGACTTAAGTCCATAAAAGTTCTATTTTATCACAGTACCAAGTACGCGGTCGTGGTGGAATTGGTAGACACGCTAGCTTGAGGTGCTAGTGGTCGAAAGGCTATGCTGGTTCAAGTCCAGTCGACCGCAGACAATGCTCCTGCTGAGAATGCAGGAGTTTTTTGTTTCTCCATTCTGCTGTATCATCCAGGTATGCTGATAGATCTTCATTGCGATACAATATACTCCCTCTGGAATGATCCAGGAAAAGGATCCCTCATTTCATCCTCTCTCAGCGTTGACCGCAGAAAACTGCTTGATGGCTGTGTCACAGGACAATGCTTTGCCCTCTTTGTCCCAATGTATGAGCATGTACCTGGAAATCACAGAGGGAAAACGCCATGGAAGATCCTTGAAGAGCTTCATGAAGTGTTCGTCAGGGAGACAGAGGCTGCGGGTATTCCACAGATGAGAAAGGCCGCTGATCTTGAGAATGATAGTCTTCATGCAATCCTTACTACGGAAGAAGGTGCATCTATAGAAGGAGATATCTCCAGGCTATCCATACTCAGGGAGTGGGGCGTGAAGATCTTCGGTCTTACATGGAATTATGAGAATGAGCTTGGCTTTCCTAATTCGTCAGATCCAATGGTCATGGCTGAAGGATTGAAGGACAAAGGCATAGAAGCTGTCGAGGAGTGCGGGAGGCTCGGCATCATAGTGGATGTCTCTCACCTGAGCGACGGAGGATTCATCGATGCTGTCCGCTATGCAAAGGGGCCGGTTATTGCAACGCATTCAGACGCAAGATCGGTAACAGATGTCTCCAGGAACCTTGCAGATGAAGAGCTGAGGCTTCTTGCTGACAAGGGTGGAATCACAGGGCTGAATCTCTGCCCTGCATTCCTGCATGATGAAAAGGCCCTTTCTGAGGATGATGCGGAGAGCAATATCTCTGATATGGTGAGGCATGTCATGCATATCTACAGGACAGCAGGGGAGGATGTGCTTGCAATAGGCACCGACTTCGATGGCATATGTGGCAGGCTTGAGATACCATCCTCCGATAAGCTCTTCCTTCTAAGGGATGCTCTGGTGAAAGAGGGCCTGGCCGAATCGGTATTGGATAAGATGTGGTATGGAAATGCCCTCAGGGTATTCAGGGAGGCAGAACGAAGTTAGCATCCAAGGTCGGGCGTTTCATGCATATACTCTGTGATATTCCTCGTCTCCGATGAGATGCTGATGAGCATGATCTTCCTGTTCCCATCTCTGGCCTGGGGGATATGCTTATCCGCATTGTGCCTGTCCTTTGATAGCATCCATGCGCATTCTTATCTGCATCCATATGAATACCTCCTGATAGATATACGCGCTGTGTTGCTGTTTCTGACATCTTCATAGAAGAAATTACTGAAGAAACAGCAGTCTTTTTCCTTTTTGGGATGATTACTTGGGATTTTTTCGGTTATGACTTGATTAAGTACTTGATTCTAAATCGTCTTTCTGTTAATTTATCACAGTCAAACGACAGATGGCACGATAGCTCAGTTGGTAGAGCAAGCGGCTCATATCCGCTCGGTCAGGGGTCCGAGTCCCTTTCGTGCTACTAGCCCGGATCAATATCCGGGTTTTTCTTTTGCTTCTGGTTTGGTATCATCAGTGTATGACCTTTCTCGTTGTTGTTCTTATATTAATTGCTGTCATTGCCATAGCTACATATGCTGTAGGTTCATTCTTTGTCGATTACTCGATTGTCAGGAAGAAGAGGGAAGCATCCTCCTTTATCCCTGCAGATGAGATGAAAGCATGGGACAATGAGGAGAAGAACAGAAACAAGGAAGCACGCGACAGGAGGGTTGAGGAGTTTCTGAGGACAACTCCCGCAGAGCATCCTGAGATAAGAAGTGCAGATGGCCATATTCTCCGTGCATCCTACTATCCTCAGAGCGGTCATAAGCATGCCATCATGATCCATGGCTATTGCGGCTCAAGAAAGGATATGCAGAGCATTGCTTCTATGTACTATAGCTGGGGATATAGCGTCCTCACTCCTGATAACCGTGCCCATGGAGAGAGTGAAGGAAAATACATCGGCATGGGCTGGCTTGATAAGGATGACATACAGCTCTGGATGGAATGGATACGGGAAAGGGATAATGAAGCGAAGATCGTTCTTCAGGGATGCTCAATGGGAGCTGCTACTGTGATGATGGCCGCCGGTGATAATCCTCCAGGTCTTGCCGCAGCTGTTGAGGACTGCGGCTATACATCAGTCTGGGATATCTTCAGTGATGAACTCAGATCCCTTTTCCACCTTCCAGCTTTTCCTGTTCTTTATATGTGCAATATCATGGCAAGGCTCAAAGCAGGGTACTCTCTCAAGGAGGCATCAAGCATCAAACAGCTTAGAAAGACATCTGTCCCGATGCTTTTCATACATGGCAGCAACGATAAGTTCGTGCGTACCTCTATGCTCGATGAGAACTATGAGGCAAAAGCTGAAGGGCCGAAGGAAAGGCTTATAGTCGAAGGCGCTGCTCATGGGGAGTCGGAGATTGTTGCCCCGGATCTATACTACAGAACTATCCATGATTTTCTCGAGAGGAACGTATGATTCTGCCGCTTGCGGAGAGACAGGCCTCGTGAATATCACAAGACTTATATAAACCGGATAATTGATTGCTGTATCAGAAATGTGGACTGTCTGCCATTGATCTGAGTGTATATTTTGATGGAATATAAATATAATACTCCGTCTAGGGTATAATAAGATAAAAATAGAAATAAACATTTTTTATTCTCGATTATAGCTATTTTGCTTCATAGAAAGAATTTCCGTATGAAGTGTGGGATTATTGGTTCAGAGATATCAAGCGGGCCTTTCCAGACCCGCAGTATTCTATGCTATGGTGTTCCTGAGTATTCCCAGTCCTTCGATCTCTATCTCAACGACATCGCCTTTCTGCATCCCTGATATCCCTCCAGGTGTCCCTGTCGATATCACATCGCCGGGAAGGAGTGTCATTACGTGTGATAGATATGATACGAGGCAGGGGACGGAGAAGATCAGGTTAGAAGTCCTGGATAGCTGCTTTGTCTCACCATTGACCCTGCTTGTTATATAGAGGTCGCTTCCATCTGTCTCATCGGAGATATACGGTCCGAATGGGAAGAATGTGTCAAAGCTTTTTGCGACTGTCCATTGTCCGTTCTTAGGCTGAAGATCGCGGGCTGTAACGTCATTTGCAATCGTATATCCAAGAATGTATTTATGGGCATCTCCCTCAGAGACATCCTTGCATCTTTTGCCGATTACGACAGCAAGCTCAGCTTCATAATCAAGCCTGTGGCACATGGTTGGGTAGATTATGTCCTCATCCTGTGCTGCAGCGGATGTGGAAGGCTTCATGAATACAACCGGCGTTTCCGGGATCGGAAGACCGAACTCCTCAGCATGGTCACGGTAATTAAGTCCAATGCATATAGCTTTCGTATACTCACATGGAGGAAGGAGCTTTACCTCTGAGATATTGTAGTGTTCATCAAGGAGCATGAATGGCTTGTCAAAGGGTGATCCTTCCATAAGCGTTATAGTCTTATCCTCAAGGATTCCGTAGGATACTCTTCTGTCAGGTGTCCTGATTCTCACATATTTCATGTTCATTCCTCCTGAATAGAGTATACCACCCAAATTCTGAGAATCCCAGTTTTCTGTACATCCCCTCTGCCTTCTGTTCGGGCCAGAGAGAAAGCCTTTCTATTCCTCGCCTGAATGCTGTTCTTGCAAGGTAGGAAAGAACACTGGATGCGTATCCTCTGTTTCTGCATTCTTTGTCAGTTGCGACAGCTGCGATCATCGCATTCCGCTCCGTCCCAGCCGATATGATCGCAGCAGAAACAAGATGGCTGTTATCGAATGCCCCTGCAGCCATGAATGGAAACTGTCTTTCCGCAAACTTCCTCGCAGCATCATTGTCATCCTCTGGGTAGGGATCCGCCATTGAATCAATGATCCTGTAAAGCCTTATAAGCGATAGATAATCATCGGTGCTTTCAAGCATTCTCACATTGTGGCAGCTGGAGGGAATCAGGGTAGCGGGAGTAACGGAAAGGAGGATCCTGTCTTCCCTCTCTGTGTCCTGTATAGTGAGAGTATCAGCAATCGATTTCGGAGAGAGAAGCGAATTCCAACTTTCATCTTTGATGATTCTTTCTGCTTCATCTGGATTGAATGAACTAAGGCCTGTATCGATGAGAACCATAGAGAGACCAAGGTATGAGATGGCATACAAAGAGCCTGTCCTGTGGATTTCCACATCGCTTTCAGGAAAGGAAAGCACCCCCTCCATATATGGATGAAGAGGGTGGTGGATACTCCTTCTCAAGTCATTGAGCCGTATTTGCTGCATCTGGAGTGGTGGAGTACAGATAGTCGAAGTACTCCATATCGGTTGTGAAGGTCTTGTCGATTGCTGGCATGGTGCGCTTATAGCTTTCAAGCGTTGTCCAGAGCCTGAAGAACTCAGGGTTCTCCGAGTATGCTTCGCTGTAGATAGCGGCTGCCTTCCTGTCCGCTTCACCCTTTATCTTCTCCGATTCTGCATAGGCTTCGGAAAGTATAGTGCGCTTGTCATTCTCAGCTCTTCCCTGCCATGATAGCAGCTGGCCGCGGCCATAGGATCTGTATGCCTCAGCAATCTGGCTTCTTTCCTTTATCATCCTTGTATAGACAGATGCTGTGAGATCATCGGAGTATCTGATCTGGCGGATGATCACATCCTCAAGCTCTATGCCATAGCGCCTTGTAAGAGGATCTGCGGCCTTGAGCATCATATCGGAAAGGCCATCACGTCCGATTGTTATATCATCCTGACGCATTACAGTCTCCGTAAGGGACCTCAGAGTCTCCCTGTCCTCCGGGTTCTCCACATCCCCGATGTCCTCAGCATAGATCATCGAGTTGATCCTGTTAGTGCTTCTTACTGCCTCATTGAGGTAGTTCTCGGAGATGACTGTGCGGATTGTCGAGTCAAGGACGTCATTAAGACGTGCAATCCCTCCTTCGACGGTCTTCACTGTCTGATAGAAAAGCGATGGATCGTCGATTCTCCATCTTGCTGTCGCATCGACCCAGATGAACTGGTTCTCCTTTGTAGGGATTCTCTGGGCATCTCCGTCCCAGGAAAGAAGTGTTCCCGGATACTTCGTCACTGTATCGATGAATGGTACGCGGAACTTGAGTCCTGCTGTTGTCTCGGTATCCGTTATCCTTCCGAATCTTGTTACTACTGATATCTCACCTTCATTGAGGATGTAGAACGGACCTGAGATGAAGAAGAGGACAGCAAGCACTGCGATTATGATAATGGCTGTAAGCAGTTTCTTCATCATAGGCTCCTTATTGGCAGGAAGTTCTCAAGATCCTTGTCTATGATAGTGACTGTTCCGCTATCAGCTGAGAGAATCTCCTCCATAGTCTCGATATAAAGACGCTTTGCAGTCGTCTCCCCGTTTGCAGAGTACTCTGCAAGCACCTCCTTGAAGCGGGCTGTGTCACCCTCAGCTCTGTTGATGCGCTCTGCAGCATACCCAGAGGCTTCAGATATGATCTTGTCTGCCTCACCCTCTGCCGCAGGAATCTGCTGGTTGTAGTACTGCTTTCCTTCGTTTATATATCCATTCATATCCTGGATGGCCTTATTCACATCCTCGAACGCATCCTGCACCTCGCCCTCTGGCGGCATTATGTTCTGGAGCTTCACTGCAACGATATCAATGCCGAAGCCGTAGCGGTCGAAGAGCTTCTGCATAGCCTCAGCCGCATCATACTCGATCTGTGTTCTCTGATCTGTCATCACAGCGAGTATCGGAAGATCGCCTACAAGCTGGTTCATGACAGACTGTGAGATGTCGCGTATTGTTGTCTCCTTGTCGCGTACTGAGAAAAGATAGGCCTTTGGATCGGCGACCCTGTACTGGACGATCCATTCTACATCCACTATGTTGAGATCCCCTGTGAGCATCATTGACTCTTCCTGGTTCACACGGGCATTCGTCAGAGAGGTCCCTGACGGATCAGTGGCTCTGTATCCGAATGTAAGAGTCTTCACTATCTGTGTCTCTACATTGATGTTCTTCTCGATGCCGAATGGTATCTTCATCTGAAGACCCGGCCCAACCGTTCTCTGATACTTCCCGAACCGGAGAACTACAGCGTTCTCAGCCTGGTCGACGGAGAAGAATGATGTGGCAGCTGCAGCAAGCGCTATAAGCACGATTGCAATCAGCACCACCATTGACGGACGCAGCGTGAATTGCGGCATCCTTCTTTCCTGTTCCTGATTATCCATGTTAAGAAGATAACAAGGAAAGCTTCAGGCAGAAAGACCTTGATGCAATCTTTTCATTGTAAGAAAGTGGAGTTATACGCAGAAAATTGAAATGATTAAGCGCATTGAACGGAAAAATTATCTTGATAAGCTTATTGCGAAAAAATGGAATGGAAGAATCAAGATCATTGCAGGACTAAGAAGAGCAGGGAAATCTTTCCTGCTTTTTGAACTTTTCAGGGAACATCTTATTTCTTCGGGGGTGAAGCAAGAGAATATCATCACCCTTGCTCTCGATTCCATTGAGAATGAGAAGTATACGGATCCTTATATTCTTTTTGATTATCTAAAAAGCAGGATCGCTGATAAGACGGAAGAGTATTATATTCTTCTGGATGAGATCCAGTATGCAATCTCATCCGCTGAGCTCAGGGATAAGGATAAGCCCCCCAGACTATATGGTGTGCTCAATGGCCTTATCGGTATGAAGAATGCTGATGTGTATATTACCGGCAGCAATTCCAGGCTGCTTTCGGATGATATAATGACTGAATTCAGAGGTAGGGGAGATGTCGTTTCCGTCTATCCTCTTTCATTCGATGAATTTCTTCCTGCTTCCGGAAAGGATAAGGAAGCTGCTTTCGATGATTATCTTCTTTATGGCGGGCTTCCGCTTGTTCTGTCGTTCGATTCAATGGAAGACAAGGTAGACTATCTGGATTCCCTTTTCACAGAGATCTACATCAAGGATATGATTGAACGGTACAGGATTGAGAAACCCGAAGTCCTTCTGCAGATAACGGATACGATATGCTCTCAGACAGGATCCCTGACGAATATCAGCACAATCGCAAATGCGGTGAACAGCCTCAATAAGAAAAGATTAACAAAAAGGGTTTCGAATTCTACCATCGCATCATATATAAGGTACCTGAAGGATTCGTTTCTTTTTTCAGAAGCCCGCCGCTATGATGTCCGTGGAGAATCCTATCTGGAGAATTCTGCAAAATACTATCCTGCAGATACTGGACTCAGGAATGCCCAATTGAATTTCAGGCAGATCGAGCCGACTCATCTGATGGAGAATGCTATATACAATTACCTGAAATGCAAGGGGTTCCGTGTTAATGTCGGAGTGATCATCAGGAATAGGACCGATAAGACAGGAAAGCATATCCGAGTCCCTTATGAGATCGATTTTGTCGTCAAAAAGGGAATGTATCAGTATTATATCCAGTCTGCATTCAGCATGGAAAGCGATGAGAAAACAGAGAGGGATCTCTATCCATTCAGCATCACTGGCGATTCTTTCAGGAAGATCGTAGTGATGAGGCATGAGCTTATGCCGCATTATGACAGCAAAGGCATATTCCATGTCGGTGTCGTTGATTTCCTCCTCGGAGACTATCTGAAGGACTGCTGCCCATCTTGAGCTAGATGCCCTAGATGGGTATATTAGCTATATGAAGAAAAGACTGATTACCTCGGCATTGCCATATGTGAACAACATCCCGCATCTCGGGAATCTTACGCAGGTTCTCTCTGCGGATGTCTTTGCACGCTTCTGCCGCTCCCGTGGCTATGAGACGCTCTATGTCTGCGGAACTGATGAGTACGGAACTGCAAGCGAGACAAGAGCTCTGAAGGAAGGTGTGACCTCCCGTGAGCTCTGCGATCTCTACCATAAGATCCATAAGGCGATCTATGACTGGTTCAATATCGATTTCGATTACTTTGGACGGACAAGCACGCCTCTTCAGACAGAGATCGTGCAGCATATATTCTCTGCATGCGATGAGAATGGCTATATAACCGAGAAGGAATCTGAGCAGCTCTACTGCCCGGAGTGCAAGCGCTTCCTTGCTGACAGATTCGTAGCCGGCACTTGTCCGCATTGCGGCTATGAAGGTGCAAGGGGAGATCAGTGCGAAAAGTGCGGAACGCTCCTCGATCCGACTGAGCTTATCGATCCCAAGTGCTCTGTCTGCGGCTCAACACCAGTGCTGAAGAAGACGAAGAACCTCTATCTTGATCTTCCTAAGCTCATGCCGAAGCTGAAGGAATGGATGGACAAGGCATCTGTTGAGGGATTCTGGGCAAAGAATGCTGTGCAGATCACATCATCCTGGCTCCGCGATGGGCTTCAGGAGAGATGCATCACCCGTGATCTCAAGTGGGGAATACCTGTCAATAAGCCAGGCTATGAGGACAAGGTCTTCTATGTCTGGTTCGATGCTCCTATCGGATATATATCCATTACAGCTAACAAGGTTGATAACTGGGAATACTGGTGGAGGGATCCAGAGAACACAGAGCTCTTCCAGTTCATCGGGAAGGACAATATACCATTCCATACGGTTGTGTTCCCGTCATCGCTTTTAGGAACAGGCGAAAAGTGGACGATGCTCTATCATATGTCCTCGACAGAGTATCTGAACTATGAGGGCGGAAAGTTCTCGAAGTCCAAGGGTATAGGAATCTTCGGCAATGATGTCGAGGAGACAGGAATCCCTGCCGATGTCTGGCGCTTCTACATGTTCTACAACAGACCGGAGAAGAGCGATTTCACATTCACCTGGGCTGATTTCCAGGACAAGGTGAACAAGGAGCTCATCGGAAATCTCTCCAATCTCATCAATCGTACCCTTACATTCGTGAAGAGATTCTACGATGGATCGATGGGCGAAGGGGAATTCGATGAAGATCTCAGGAAAGAGATAATCGAGAGGGAGAAGGCCATAACCGATGCTCTGGAGAGAGCTGATGAGAAGGATGCCATCCATGGTATCTTCGAGCTTTCCGATATAGGCAACAAGGCATTCCAGGAAGGTGAGCCATGGAAGGCGAGGAAGGAGGATCCGGAGAAAGCAGGAAAGCTTCTGAGGACTCTGATGTATCTCATCCGCGATCTTGGGGTGATGGTGACACCGTATATGCCTGAGACGGGAAAGAGGATTCTCTCATTCGTATCATCTCCTGATTCGAAGTGGGACAGTGTCGGAACATTCACAGGATCTCTCTCTGTAGGAGAGACAGAGCTTCTCTTCCAGAAGCTTGAGGACGAGAGGATAAAGGAACTTAAGGAGCGCTATTCCGGATCGCAGAAGGACAGGGAAGAGCGCAAGAAGGATGAAGAGGTAGATAAAGTGGAAAACGAAGAGAAGAAGGAAACGCTTGCAGAGGAGTTCGCAAGGCGCGTAATACTCAAGGTCTCGAAGATCGTCAATGTAGAGAAGCATCCCGGCGGCGACAAGCTCTATATACTCAAGCTTGACTGCGGGGAGGAGGAGCCAAGGCAGATCGTGTCCTCGATTGTTCCTTTCTATACAATCGATGAGCTTATGAACAGGAATATCGTTCTCGTCTCCAATCTCAAGCCTGCGAACTTCCGTGGCGTGAAGAGCTATGGAATGCTTCTTGCAGCTTCTGATAAGGATGATGAGACACATGCAACATGCGAGCTTATCTTCGCTGATGATATCGCACCGGGAACAGTACTGAAGTATGAGGGAGAGGGTGAGACAGAGAAGGTCACGACATATATCAAGCCCGATCACTTCTTCGCGCTTCCTATGAAGACTATCGATGGGTATGTGACCATCGAAGGAAAGAAGATCGGCAGCGATGGCCACTTCCTCCGTGTCTTCAAGTACACAGATGGCAATGTAGGCTGATATGGTTATCGAAGGATTGAACAACAGGATCTCGAAGATCCGTGGACAGGTCGAGGGGATTGGAAGGATGGTGGAAAGAGGTGACTCCGCTGAAGCCATCCTCGTCCAGATCAATGCTGTCAAATCCGCGATCCATAAGGTCGGAGAGCTTGTGATTCTCGAGGATATCAGGGAAAAGCTCTCTGAAAGCGGAGCTGATGGTGATAAGGTCGAGGAAGCGCTTACAGATATAAAGCGCTTTTCCGGCCTGTCCTGAAGCGGACCTGTATTATCATTTCTGCGGAGCCAGGAGCCTTCTTACATAGCTCCTGAATGCTCTGCCGCGCTCGAATTCGTTTGCGTAGTATTCATCGGCGTATGCACCAGGGGAGAGCAGGATGATCTCTGATGTATCTCTTCCTCTCTGCCTGCTTTTTGCCATTCTGATTGCGTTGTCAACAGCCTCATCCATCTTTTCGAACGGCCCGGAGAATCTTATGCCCTCATGCCTGAGCATAGGAAGCAGCCTGTCAGTAAGGCTTCCGGCAAGGAGCGTAACGGACACAGCTTCATTCAGCGGTCCTTCAAGCTCCTCGATGTCTGTATGGCTCTTGTCTGTCCCTCCGATGATCAGATGCACAGGTGTTCCCTTCATTCCACGCATTGAGAACTGCACCGATATAGGAAGCACGGAGGATGAATCATTGATGAATGAGATTCCTTTGTCCACAGCTACGAGCTCAAGACGGTTGGGAATTCCTTTATAGCTCAGTATCGCTTTCTTTATATCCTTCCGCCTGAAGCCGATTGCTCTGATGCACTCCCATGCTAGCTCGCTTCCAGACCTATGCTTGAAAGGATTGAGCGGCGACGGGTATGAGCGGACCTTTGCCTTTGTGATTACTCCCGAGAAAAGGAGCTTCTCCCTTAAGAAGCGCGGAATGATCAGCCTTCTTGCCCAAGGGCCTATGATCAGTCCACCCTCTGCCGAGATATCTGAAGGAGATGTCGGGAGCGCTATCGCATCAGTTATTCCGATGATATCGATCCGAGGCCATCTGAAGGAGAGAGCCTCTGCTGTATCACGGACCTGCCACTGCGACATCTCGATGATCACAGCATCATAGACCATATTGTCGTTCTCGATCTCAGAGAGGATGTGGAATGCCGAATACCCAACTCCCTCAGTTGAGGCCGCCTTTATCCCAAGTTCCGAAAGCGCAGCTGAAAGAGCGGATGCCGTACTTGTCTTCCCCTTTGATCCGAGTATGATGATCTTCCTCATCCGCTCTGTACGGGGATCCTCAAGAAGGGCTGCGATGTCATTGATGATCCTCTTTGCTTTCTTCTTGATGATATATGGCACAGGGATTCCAGGCATCTTAACCACGATATCTGCCGACTCTGCCTCATTCTCAGCATCATGGCGTGATACGAAAACAGCCCCCTTATCCTCAAGGTAGCTCTGCATCTGTTCATTCCGGTTCTCATCGGAAGGGGAGAGAATAACCACTTCATTCCCCTGGTTAAGATAGTACTCGGCAGCCTCTGCTCCTCCTCCGGAGCCGCCTATGCCCATTATCAGGACTTTCATCTGTAGTCAGATTATATGATGAAGATATGCATAATAAAAGGAAAATGATGCATTTGATATGAATAGAATGCGAGGTGGAAATGGTGCTGCATCAAGCTGTTCAGAGCTGTCATTTCCATAGATCTTCGACGATCACTGCTGCTTCTGCATCCATTCATCATTTCATTCTCTCATTCTTTTTGGACCTGTTCTAGGAAGAGATGATCAGCTGCTCTCATGCTACTTGACATCTGCAAGGTAAAAAAGCAGAATAGACCGGTAATTACATTAATTCCATATGGAAAGGAAGGAGCATTACTGTGCCTTGCGGAAGAAAAAGAAAGAAGCATAAGATAGCAACTCACAAGAGAAAGAAGAGACTCAGAATGAACAGACACAAGAAGAAGTAATCTTCTTGAGCTATCTAGGCCGCTGGTTGAAAAGCCAGCGGTTTTCTCTTACTTTACGTCTTTGCTCTCCATCGTTCCTTCGGGGAGAAGAGCTTTGAGTGCAAGCTCAGCCATGTATTCGCCGAATACGGCTGTGACAGTGGGAAGGGAGCCAAGCACAGGGCGCTTGGACTGCTTTCCTGGAATGTTCTCCGCCTCATCATCTGTATCTGGATCCTTGTATTCGAACCTTACTTCCTCAGATGAGAAGACGCATTTTATCCCTTTGCCGATTCCTCTCTTTCTAAGACCTTTCCTTACTTCCTTTGCAAGCGGACAGCCATATGTATCCATCACGTCATCCGAATGTATATGCCTTACACTGCGCCTCATGGCCGCTCCCATGCTTGAGACTACAGGAATGCGGTTCTCATAGGCATAGGCAAGGAGCCCGATCTTAGCTCCGACTGAGTCTATGCAGTCCAGGATGATATCAGCAGAGGAGAAGATGGGAAGATTTTCCTCAGAGATGACTACAGGATGTTTTTCGACAATGCATCCAGGATTTATATCCTTGACGCGCTTTTCAGCTGCCTCTGTCTTAAGCATCCCGATTGTAGAATGGAGTGCGAGTATCTGTCTGTTTATATTGCTCTCAGATACTTTATCGAAATCGACAAGGATGAAGTGCCCGATACCGATACGGGCAAGCGCTTCCAATGCATATCCTCCGACAGCCCCTATGCCAGCGATTGCAACGGTCTTTTCATGCAGAAACTCTGTATTGTCATCTCCGAGAAGCCTCCTTGTCCTTTCAAACTGCCTTCCTGTCATAGAACCTCCCTGATCATCTTCCAGCTTCTCTCTCCAGCATCGATCCCTATCTTTCCTGATAACCTCTCATTCCAGGAAGAGAGAATATCCATCTCCTCCTTTCCTGCTTTCATATCCGTTTCGATGAGAAAGGGAAGAGTTATGAGCTTGTCAAAGCTCTTTGCCATCTCTGCACGGGGGGATAGGGATATCATGCCACCAAGCTTTATGACCTCGCGCGCCGTCTCATAGGAACCTGTGAAGCCATGGATTATGAACTTTCCGATTCCTTCCTCTTCCAGTATCTCAAGCGTTCTGCCATATGTTCTCACAGCATGTATGACTGCCACTCTGTCATATCTGACAGCTATCCTCAGAGCTTCTCTGAATATCATTTCCTGGTGAGGAAGGTCCTCAAAGCGCTTGTCCAGTCCTATCTCCCCGATATGCCACCCATCCTTTGCAGCAGCCTCAAGCTTATCAAGATCCTTTTCATTTCCTTCCGGAATGATTCCAAGCGCTTTATATCTATATGCTGAAGCGCTTTCCATCTCTTCGGTAGAAGCAGTTGCGATGAAAGCGGAATCCGTCTGTTCTCCAATATGCGCATGGGAATCGAAAAGCATATTCTGATGATATCCCATAGCTTATGGATACATCAATCAAATCAGGATCTCCTGCTTCAGATACAGTAAAGGACTTATGGGTATCACTGCTAATCCAAAAATTATAAACGATTAAATTTTGATAATCCAATTTTAAATATTTTTATTGACAGCAATATAATCATGGCTTATATAAGAAATATAAACGTTTAAATTTTTTTAGAAGGATGCTTTGTTTATGCACGTAACAATAAAGGATGTAGCCAATTTAGCTGGTGTATCGATAGCAACGGTTTCCCATGTAATAAACAGGAATGTTCCTGTACGCAAGGATACCGAGGAAAAGGTCCTTCGTGCGATGAAGCAGCTTAATTTCTCTCTTGATCTCAATGCCAGAAGCCTGCGGCAGAAACAGACGAAGATCGTAGGGATGGTCATATCCGATGTTTCCAACCAGTTCTTCGGTCAGCTTGCCAAGAGTATTGAGCAGGAGCTTAGCCAGAATGGGTATGGACTTCTCCTTGCTAATTCCGATGGAAGTTCGGAGCAGGAAAAGGATATTGTTGCCATGCTTCTTGAAAGACGGGTGGATGGGCTGATCCTTGTTCCTGTAGGGGATGACGGATTCCATCTCAGTCCGTATATCAATAATGGCACTCCTATAGTCTTGGTCGATAGAAGCATCCCCGGTCTGGATCTTGATGTGATATCCGTAAACAACAAGGAAGCGACGGAAGAGGTAGTGGACCATTTGATTGCTGATGGATTCCGCCGCATTGGCTTTATCAGCGGAAAGAAATCATCAACAGTCTCTGCGGAAAGAATGGAAGGGTATATTAACTCGCTTAAGAAGAATAACCTTCTTATTGATGACAATCTCATAGTCAATGGTGATTTTGATGTCACAACCGGGTATAGGGCTGTCAATGAAATGATGGGACTTCCGGATCCTCCGGATGCAATACTTGCCTGCAATAACCTTATAGCCATCGGAGTTCTTCAGGCTTTGATGGAATGCGGCAGATATCCTGATATCGACGTAGCAGTATGGGATCAGGCTCCATGGATGAGCATCCTTAAGCCTGAGCTCTATGCTGTTATACAGCAGCCGATCGGAGAAATAGGGAAAAAGGTCGTTGATACACTTCTCGGACAGCTGAGAGATCCGGATGCAAAAGGAAAGAAAGGCATCAGATTCAATTTTGATGTCTCAATCAGATTCAAAGAATGAGCAGATTCCTGGCTGAGCCAGCAATCAATAAAAGGAGGCTTTATGAAAGCAAGAAGATTTGTTATAGCAGTTCTCATCGTTCTGCTGTCTATGTCATCGACGCTCTTCGCAGCAGGTGCATCGGAATCGGATTCCGGCGCAAAGACGATCGGCGCTATCTACTGGTCCCTCAATAACAATTTCATGGTGTTCCTGAAGGACAACATCGAAGCGCAGGCCGAATCGCTGGGATACGAGACATTCGCAATGGATTCAAAGAACAATCTGGCTACGGAGCTGGCAAATATCGAGGACCTTATCTCTAAGGGTGTAGATGCAGTCATCCTCGTTCCTATTGATTCGGTAGCGTCGATAAATGCAATCAGGCTTCTTAATGAAGCAGGTATCCCTGTTGTTACAGTCGACAGAACTGTTCAGGATGCAGATGTGATCACATCACTCGAATCCAACAACTACGATGGTGGATATCTTGCAGGTCAGTTTGCAGCAGAGGAGCTTGCTTCCGGAGGCAATATCGCCATTCTCCGTGGAACTCTTGGAACTAACCTTGAGACTGAGAGATACGAGGGATTCTGCCAGGCAGTGGAGGATGCAGGTAATCCTGCCATAGAGATCGTTTCCGTGCAGTCGGCTGATTTTGACAGAACCAATGCCTACGATACAACGGAGAATATCCTCCAGGCTCACCCGGAGATCAATCTGGTCTACTGCGAGAATGATGAAATGGCTCTTGGATGCGCAAAGGCAATCGAGGCCAGCAACCGCATGGATGTCAAAGTCGTCGGATTCGATGGTGCCGTTGAGACTCTCCAGGCCATTAGCGATGGAAAGGTAACTGGTACTGTATTCCAGCAGTTCGCCCTCATCGGAAGGACAGCTGTTGATGTATGCGATTCCGTATTCAAAGGCACAGCTGATGGATATGATCCTGTCACCCAGGTTCCATGCGATTTCGCTTCTTACAAGAACATAGAGGAGTTCCTCTGATATGAAAATGCAGATTGACAGGCACAGCTTAAGCTTGGAAAACTCGTTGTCTGCCTGTCAATCTGCCATATTCCAAACACTAAATAATGCTTAAGGAAAAATCAACAGAAAAGCCATCAGGGAGGAATTTATGGCAAGAATCAAATTTGCAAATCATCCATATATCGAGGGAGGAAAGCATGACTTCCCAATGAGGATAGGGAAGGAGCAGGTGGGTTATTTCACATATCCGGATTTCGATATTCCGACCAGTGATCTCAATACCCTTTATGTAAGCACTCCGAATCTTACTCTTGGCGTATTCGAGCTTGCAGCAGGTTCGAAGTTCTCTCCTCCTGACCATCATCCAGGGGAGGAGCTGTACTATATAGCAGAAGGTGATCTTACCGAGGTCAATCCTATTTCCGGACAGGCAGTCCATGTTCAGCAGGGCGAGGTTCTCATAATCCCGCGTGAAGGAGCCCATGGCGGATACAATTTCGGCAATAAGCGTATGAAAGCTGTATTTGCCCTTGCTCCGAATATGGTCGCCGATCAGACTTTCCCGACTGATCTGGCTGGTAAATGGCGTGTTCTGAAAGGAAAGGACGAAGAATCATATAAACCATATCCTCCACTGGAGAAGAAAGTTGTTGAAGGAACGATAAATGATATCGGAAGATGGCCTGTGCCAGGTGAGGAGCTCCGGAAGGATCCCAAATATCTTCGCTGTGTCACAGAGAAGGAGAAGCTCAATGTCATCAATGGGCTTGAGAATCCGTATCTGATGAAGTTCGCTGTGAGCAATGATCTCATTCATTTCGGGGAGATTGTAATGCCTACGGGTGGTGTCGGCTGCCGTGTAAGCGATCCGGAGAAGCATGATGGTGATACAGCAATATACGTGCTTGAAGGCAAGCTGTCCTTCATCATGATGGAATCAAGAGAGACATTCCTTATCGAAAAGGATGAGGTGATGTTCATTCCAGCTGGAGTCGAATACCAGATGATGAATTATCATGATGAATTCGTCCATGCTGTATTCGCAATCGCTCCAGGTCTCTGATTTTCATTGCCACATACTGCCTCTGTGCTTCTGCAGAGGCAGGGAATATACCCAGAAGGAGGTCGTGGATGGAAGAAAAAGCCAGTAGGGAAGGCTATATTCTTCAGGCATCAGGTATTTCCAAGTTCTTTCCAGGCGTAGCGGCTCTGAAGAAAGTCGATTTCCGTCTAAGGAGGGGAACGGTACATGCATTGCTGGGGGAGAATGGTGCAGGCAAATCTACTTTGATAAAGATCCTCAGCGGTGTTTATCCCCCAAGCGAAGGAGAGATCCTTTTCGAGGGCCGTCCGATAGAGAATCTTGATCCGCTGAAAACGCGGAAGATCGGCATCGCCGTTATACATCAGGAACTGAATCTCGTGCCTGAGATGTCAATAGCCGAGAATATATTCATTGGCAGGGAGCAGACCAACAGGTTCGGGATAATCGATTATGCGGAGATGAATGAGAAGAGCAGAATGCTGCTTGCCAGGCTCGGGCTTGATGATATAGACCCTCGCACCAAGGTCTCAGATCTATCGATTGCATACCAGCAGATGGTTGAAATACTCAAGGCCGTATCGCTTGATGCTGCTGTGCTTATCATGGATGAGCCAACCGATGTCCTGACTGAGAAGGAGGTCAAAAGATTATTCGCGATCATCAAGAATCTGAGGGATGATGGTAAATCCATTATCTATATAACCCATAAGCTTGATGAGCTTCAGGAAATCTGCGACGAATATACGATCCTGCGTGATGGGCAATTCGTTGCTTCCGGATTGCTTGAGGATGTGAGCAAGCAGGATATCATAAATCTGATGGTCGGCCGTGAGCTGACGGATCAGTATCCGTATGCTCCTTGTTCCGATGGACCTGCTTTCCTGAAAGTAGAGCACCTATCTCAAGGCAGAATCCTCAATGATATCTCCTTTGAGGTCCGTAAGGGAGAAGTGCTTGGATTGTTCGGACTTGTGGGTTCTGGGCGTACTGAACTGGCAAAGGCCCTGATTGGAGCATCAAAGCCCGACAGCGGCAGGATCGTCCTGAATGGCTCGGATATCTCGATCAGGTCTCCGCGTGATGCAATCAGGAATGATATCTTCTATACGACGGAGAACAGGAAGAAGGATGGAGCCTTCCTTTATCTCAGTGTGGCTTTCAATACCACTATTTCCGCCCTTGGCTCAGTGCTTTCAAATGCAAGGCTGATTTCCTCCAGGAAGGAGAAGGATTCGGTTGATCAGAAGATAGATGAACTCGGTATCAAGACACCTTCACAATCTGCCGAGATAAGGAATCTATCCGGTGGAAACCAGCAGAAGGTCATACTGGCACGTGGGCTGATGATAAACCCGAAGCTCATGATACTTGATGAACCCACGAGAGGTATCGATGTCGGGGCGAAGACTGAGATATATCAGATAATAAACCACCTTAAGAAAGAAGGTGTCTCGATAATCATGATTTCCTCCGAGATGCCTGAAATCCTCGGTATCAGCGACCGGATCCTTGTCATGTATCAGGGAAGGATATCAGGAGAAGTATCAAGAGAGAATGCTAGCGAAAGCCTGATTATGCGTTATGCATTCGGAGAGAAATGAAGGAGAATAAGATGAATATTCAGCATGATACGGTTTTAGTGAATAGAAACAGGAGAGCTGCGGATCTTGCACTGCGTTTCAAATCATTGCTCATACTCCTGTGCCTGTGTTTGATTGTTTCCATACTCAATCCAAGATTCCTTACCATGACAAACATCATGAATGTTGCAAGACAGACATCGATAAATGCCGTAATAGCCATGGGAATGATGTTTGTCATTCTGACAGGAGGTATCGATCTTTCTGTCGGATCAGTCCTGGCATTCTCCTCATGTATCGCTGGTGCTTTGATCCAGTCCGGATGCAATTACATAGTCGCGATGCTCGCTTCTCTGGCAGTAGGTGCTCTGATCGGGCTGATCAATGGCGCTGTCATCTCCAGACTCAGCCTTGCGCCATTCATAGTCACATTATCATCGATGTCGATCTTCAGGGGTCTTACGCTTGTTTTCACTGGTGGTATGCCGATTTCAGGTCTTGGTGATGATTTCAGCTCGGTCGGTGCTGGATATTTCCTTGGGATTCCTAATCCCGTGATAATAATGATCATCGTCTTCCTGGTCATTCTTTTCGTGACAAACAAGACAAAGTATGGACGCCATGTCTATGCACTTGGAGGGAATGAGGAGGCTGCACGTCTCTCTGGAATAAGAACATCACTTGTCAAGATGTCGGTCTATGCGATATCCGGATTCCTTTCAGCTCTCAGTGGATTGATCGTGGCCGCAAGACTCAGCTCCGCGCAGCCTGATGCCGGAACAAGCTATGAAATGGATGCGATCGCAGCTGTTGTGATCGGTGGTGTGAGTATGTCCATCGGAGGTAAAGGCTCGGTCTCAGGTGTCATTGTCGGAGCACTCATAATCGGTGTAATCAACAATGCATTGAATCTGCTGAACATCTCTCCATTCTGGCAGCAGGCAGTAAGGGGTCTTGTCATTCTCTTTGCTGTTGTGCTCGATCGTATAACTTCGAAGAAAACAGCTTAATCGATAATAATATCTTTATATTTTGTTCTCTATACCTCCGGAAGGGGGTATAGATTTTATGATAGACTATGCACTGCAAAGGATATATTGACTTCCAGAGCCTTCTGATGGTATCTTCATAAAGCCTCTTTATCCGCATATGCGGATCGAAAATCAAAGGCCACAAGGAGGAACCATGATCCAGAATTATGAGTTCACAGTCATCCTTGAATCCGATGAGGAAAGGATGAAGGCAGGCTACGAGCTTGTCAAGGAGACGTTTGCACGCTTCGGTGCAGAGATCACAAAGGAAGAGGATCTCGGTGTGAGGACTCTTGCTTACGAAATCAGGAAGCAGGATAGGGGACACTATATCTACTTCGAGCTGAAGGCTGATACAGCATCCATTTCTGAGATGAACAATATCTTCCAGCTTTCAACTCTTGTCCTTAAGTTCCTGTTCGTTAATCCAGAAAGGAAGTAAGAGGAAGCAAGTATGGCTGGTGATATGAATGTTGTTGTGCTTGTTGGCCGCCTTACAAGGAATGCAGAGCTTAGGTACAGCCAGAATGGCATGTCTTCGGTTCTCCGTTTCTCAATTGCTGTCAACACACGCCGCCGCAGTGCTGATGGCAGCTGGGTGGATGAGCCTAATTTCTTTGACTGTGTATATTTCTCAAAGACAGCTGAAGCGATGAGCCAGTATCTTGAGAAAGGACGCCAGGTTGCAATACAGGGCGAGCTGAGACAGTCAAGATGGGAAGGTCAGGACGGTCAGTCAAGAAACCGTGTCGAGATCTACGTCAACAACCTTACGCTTCTCAGCCAGTCCCAGTCACAGGGAGGCCGCCCGCAGGCAGCCCCATCGCAATCATTTTCCCAGGCCCCTGCAGCCCCGCGCCAGAGTGCGCCAGCTCCAGAGATGCCTGCCGATGCAGGTATGGGACCTGAGGCTTTCCAGGATGATAACATCCCATTCTGATAGGAGATCACAAAATGCACGAAGATAAAGATTTCGCCGACAAGGATGCACTGCGCGACAGAAAGGGCGGTGTGAAGAAGCTTGGCTTCAAGAAGAAGGTCTGCAAGTTCTGCCAGGGCGCAGCACCTGCTGATTACAAGAATCCGGAGATGCTCCGCCGCTATATCACAGAGAGAGGCAAGATCCTCCCTGCACGCATCACCGGAACATGCGCAAAGCACCAGAGAGCTCTCAACAGGGAAATCAAGAGGGCAAGAGTGCTCGCATACCTTCCTTTCGAGAAGAAGTGAGTCACAAGGGCCATGCATAAGGGAGTACATACATTCCTAGAGGGAGTGCTGCTTATTTTCGCAAGCCAGCTTCTCCTTACGCTTGGGGGTGGTATGCTCTCTTTCATCGCAATGGCCCCGATTCTCCTCTTTTCAATAGGACATGGCACCGGGAAGACCATTGTTCTTTCCTGCATCAATCTCCTTCTGATAGTCCTGAGCGCTCTTGTTCTCGATCATCCATGGGAGGCAGGGAAGCTTGGATGGATCTTCCTGATGCTTACAATGTATTTTCCCCTGTCGCTGTCAGCGGCTGGGATTATCTGGCTGAAGACAAGAGGCGACCACAGGCTCATAGGCCGTCTGATGAAGACGCTTGTGCCTTCCCTGGTTCTTCTTGCCGTATATGCCCTCGTCATCTTCACTGATAAGGCACTTCCCGGAGAGATCATCGATAGCTTCAGGAATGTGTTTGCCAGCCTGTTCGCACCGGTTCTTGAGGCACTGTTTCCCGGTCTTGATTCCATGGTTCTTTTCAACCTTGTGATGATAACCCTTCTCTGCTTTGTGTATCCTGTGCTTCTGGCTAGCGTCTGTGCAGGCTGCTTCATCTATGAGACAGCTCTGCATTCAAGAGAAAGCGGGTGGGAGAGAGAGGTCATGGCATTCGGTTATCCACCGGATGCTGTATGGGGTTTCATAATCACATGGGCCCTTGTTCTTGTCCTCCGCTTTGTATCAGCACCCCTGCTGCTGGAGATAGCAGCGATGAATGCAGCTGGCATATGGTCCGTGCTCTACGCCATACAGGGTTTCACTGTTGTGACGGCAAGGATACGGCGGAGGCATGATAACGTGAAGAGCATGACCATCTTCATAGTGCTTGCCATCTTTGGTCTTGTAATCCCTGGGATAAACTTTATTATACTCATAGGGCTTCCGATAATAGGAGTCCTTGAGAGCTTCTTCGATCTGAAGAAGCTGGGAGCTGATTATGAAGATCATTCTTAACCAGGATGTTATCCACCTCGGAGAGGAGGGGGATGTAGTAGAGGTAAAGGACGGATACGCCAGGAACTATCTTCTTCCTACAGGCGCTGCCGTAATCTACAGCAAGGCTAACGCTGCGCTCTTCAAGTCCAGAGCTGCTGCGATTGAGCAGAGGAAAGCAGAGAAGAGAGCTGCTTCCGCATCGATCAAGGAGAAGCTGGACAATGTTGTTCTCACAATCACTGTTCCAGCTGGCGAGTCCGGAAAGCTTTTCGGATCCGTTACATCCCAGATGGTCCAGGCAGAGCTTCAGAAGCTCGGTTTCGAGATCGAGAGAAAGAAGATCGAGGTTGCAACTCATGCAATCAAGATGACAGGCACATACTCTGTCGTAATCCATCTCTATGAGAACGATATGTCCCATGTCAAGCTTATTGTCCAGTCTGAGGCTGAGAGAATCCTTGCAGAGAAGAAGGCTGCAGAGGAGAAAGCTGCCGCTGAGGCTGCTGCCAAGGCTGAGGCAGAGGCCGCTGCTGCAGAGGCTGCCGCACAGGCTGAGGAGGCTCCTGCTGCTGAGGAGACAGCCGCAGAGGATGCTCCAGCTGCATCTGATGCAGAGTAAGGAAGCAGTGTGAGGACAGCACCGCATAATGATGATGCCGAGAAAGCTCTTCTCGGCGCTATCCTTATGAATGAGGAGGCATATGACAGCGTGTCACAGCTTGTCAGTGCCTCCGATTTCTATCATCCGGCAAATGCAGAGATCTTCGTAGCCATCCAGCGGATGAAGGAGACCTCCAGTTTTGCTGTTGATATCATCACGCTTACAGACTTCCTTCGGAAGAATGGCAAGCTTGATGCTGCAGGGGGACTTGGATATATCTCATCGCTGACAGAGTCCGAGTCGATCTACTCGAATGCTGAGCAGTATGCTTCGATTGTCAAGGAGCTATCGCTCAGGCGCAGCATGATCTCTATATCCTCCAATATGGCAGAGCTGGCCGGTGATGATAAGAATGATGTCTATGCTCTTCTTGATGAGAGTGAGACGAGGCTGATGAAGCTCTCTGAGAACGGTTCGACAAGCAATGAAAGCTATGCTGTATCCGCTGCCGTGACGGATCTCATGGAGAGAATCCAGCTGAAGATGGATGGCAAGCTTGCGGATGATGCCGTCGCAACGGGCTTCTCTGTCCTTGACAAGTATTGCAACGGCGGTTTCCATCCTGAGGATTATGTTGTCATTGCAGCACGTCCTTCAATCGGAAAGACAGCATTTGCTGTCTCCATGATCCGCAATATGCTCTCCGATTCAAGGAACATCGCGTTCTTCTCCCTGGAAATGCCTGCCAGGCAGATAACAGTCAGGCTTCTGGCGAATATTTCCAGAGTTGAAGCAAACAAGATCACGAATGGTGATTTCGGAGAAGGGGAGTTCATACGTGTCATGGATGCAGCGAACAATCTTTACTCCAAGTCGCTATACATTGTTGATGTGCCTAATATCAAGCTGGGCGATCTTAGTGCCAAGGCACGATCGCTTAAGAGAGAGAAGAAGATCGACTGCATTCTCATCGATTACATAGGCCTTGTTGATCCAGGTCTCGATCAGCGTACTCCCAGGCATGAGGTCATAGCCACTGTATCGAAGTCATTGAAGCAGCTTGCACGTGAGCTGAAGATTCCTATCGTTGTCCTCTGCCAGGTTTCCAGGGATAGCGAGGAGCGGGAGCCTATTCTCTCTAATCTCCGTGATTCTGGCTCGATCGAGCAGGATGCTGATATAGTGATGTTCCTCCACAGGAAGAGGGTGCTCACCGAGGAGGAGAAGAGCCAGAATGCGAAGGACCGGGATGGAAGGCCGGTTCTGCAGACTACGATGGTCATCGTCGCAAAGCAGAGAAATGGTGAGACCGGCTCATTCAAGGTCGGCTACAATGCTGCAACAACATCATTCGAGGAAGTGCAGCAGGATAGCGTCTTCTTCAAGCCTGATGCTCCTGATAAGCGCAAGTAGGGGATCAGAAGAGATACGCTTTTATATCCAGCGAATACATTAAAAGCATGATGAGCACGGCAAGTATCATTCCGATGATCTGCAGTACTATGTAGCTTCTTGGCGTCAGCTCCTTTCCCATTATGACCTCTGAAAGGCATATCAGGACCTGCCCGCCGTCGAATGTCGGGATGGGAAGGAGGTTTCCTGCTGCGATTGATACGGAGACAGCAGCCAGGAGCTGGAAGAGCGACCTTATGCCGCTTCCGGCGCTCTCAGAGAATGCAAGAACTGTTATCCCACCGATATTCTCAGCAGCTTTCATAGGGCCTGTCAGAACGGAAAGCGCATCGCTGAGGTGGAATGAAAGAAGGGCCCCAAGCGCCTTCATCGCTGATACTCCTATATCGAATGAACGCTGTATGCCATATAGCAACGGAGAGCCGGGATTCCTGCTTACCCTTATCCCGCTCTCCCAGGCGAATGGGAGATTCCTTTCCTCGATCATCCTTGAAAGGTGCTCTCCATCCCGTTCTATTATGACTGGGAATGAGCTGCTCTCGACTGAGTAAAGATCCAGCTGGTTCTCGATGCGCTTTCCATCCGCCTCGATGATCCTGTCACCTGGAATGAAATCCTCTGAAAGGCTTCTTCCTATCACTGGTTCTATCAGAACGGATATCCCGAAGGACTTTCTTCCATCGATATCAAGTGGAATTAGATTCGTCTCGATAAGCGCTCCATCCCTCTGCACTTTCATCGGGACCTCCTCCCCTTGGCGTGCAGAAAGGAATTCCTCAACGCTCTGCCAGTCGGAAAAGACGGTGTTCCCTGAGGAGATGATCCTGTCTCCTTTCTCTATTCCGGGCTGTTTCGGAGAATCGGGAAACAGGGAAGGATAAAGGGAGATGGGTGTCACTACAGCAGGATCGGAGATCCTCTCAACAGGGATCATTGCGGATAGAGTGAGGATCAGCACAGCAAGAACGAGATTCATCAGAGGACCGGCCAGATAGATCACTAACTTCCTGACCGGGGTTGTCCCGAAATATGAGCCATGCTCTGTTCTGTCAAAGGAAGAGCTGTTATCCCTGAGAGCCTTCATAAGATCCATGGATCCCTTCATCCGGCAGTATCCTCCGAATGGAATCAGGGAGAGTCTGAACTCCGTATCATGGGAATAGAATGAAAGAAGCCTTGGACCGAAGCCATATGACAGAACCTCGACATCTATTCCCATTGCCTTGGATGCAATGAAATGGCCGAACTCATGGAGGAATATCACAAAGCCGATGCCAAGGAGCCCTATAGCCATGTATATCAGACTCTGGAGCATGCTTCCTCCGCTTTCGCCGCAGCTTCTTCCGAAAGAGAAATGATCTCATCCATTGAGGACGGCACATTGGTCCAGTCCCCTCCGAGCACCTCCTCTGCGATACGTGGAATATCTGTGAATGCTATCCGTCCATCAAGAAAAGCTTTCACAGCTATCTCATCGGCCGATGCGAATGCTATAGGGAATGCTCCTCCGCTTTCAAGGGCGCTGTATCCAAGGGAGAGCATCGGAAAACGCTCCCTGTCCCAGTCCTCGAATGTCAGCGTGGCATTCCTGAAATCAAGTGGTCTGACAAGCCTTCCACAGCTTTCTCCCGTTATTGCTGAGACTATCGGAAGGGTCATGTCAGGAACGGAGAGAAGCGCAAATACCGAGCCATCGCTGCATTCAATCATTGAATGGACTATTGACTCCTTATGGACTGTAACATCGATCCTGTCAGGAGGAAATGAGAAGAGATATGATGCCTCGATGACCTCAAGAGCTTTGTTCGCAAGTGTTGCGCTGTCGATCGTTATCTTCCGTCCCATCTTCCATGTAGGGTGGGAGAGCGCTTCCTCGACTGTTATGCCGGACATCTCCTTCCTCTCCCTGAATGGACCGCCTGATGCTGTTATGATAAGCCGCTCTGCCTTCCGTCCTGCAAGGAGTGCATGTATCGCGCTGTGCTCGCTGTCGACAGGGATGATACTGACGCCTTTCCGCTTTGCTTTATCAAGAAGGTATCTTCCTCCGAGTACTACAGACTCCTTGTTTGCAAGGGCTATATCGATACCCATATCGGCAAGAAGGTCGGAGTAGAGGAGTCCTGCTATGCCGGAAACGCCATTGAGGGCAATGTCAGGAGATACCGATTCAATGAAAGCCCGTATCTCCTCCCTGCTTCTTCCCTCAGCAAGGAATACCGGGGAGTTGAACTCTTTTCCAAGTGATAGAATTGACTTATTGCTGGACGATACAAGGCCTGCTATCCCGATTCCGGATACAAGCGATGACCTGAATGCGTTAAGGCATGTTGTGCCGATCGATCCGGTTGCCCCTAGGATCAATAAGCGCTTCATATGCTGAAGACAATCATTATGATGGCAACATATACAGGTGCTGCCATGATGACTGAGTCAATGGAATCGAGGATCCCTCCGCGGCCTGGGATGATTGAACCTGAATCCTTGACCTCCGCAGATCTCTTGAACGATGATTCTATCAGATCGCCTACGGTTCCAAGACAGGCTGTGACAAAGCCGACGAGGAAGCCTTCTGCGACTGTGTATGAGAATACTTCAGGAAAGAGCTTTGCTGAGAGCATGCCGAGCACTCCCGGAACGAGAAGCCCTCCTATGAAACCCGCGATTGATTTGTTCGGGCTGACTTTTATAACGCCTTTGTTGTTCTTCCCGAAGGCTATTCCGAAGAAGAATGCGAATGTATCCGAAGAGAATACAAGAAGGAAGAAGAACAGTATGAACCATGCGGCATTCTGGAAGAATGCAAGCCTGATGATGAATGATGCGAAAAGACCTGGATAGATTATATTCAGGACAGTCTTGCTGTTTCTTTCCCATGTTCCATGGAACCGGTCCTCGTTTCCTGTGAATATCTCGATGAAGAGAGTAAGTCCTATCAGGAACATCAGCGTATAGAAAGTAAGCTCCGTATCGCTGAAGAATGAGAACTGGGCATACTGTGCCAGGGGCAGGAGCGCTCCTGTATATGATGTGAATGGAAGCTTCTCTCCATCCTTCGAAAGGAGCTGGTGCATCTCAACAGATCCAAGCATCGTCAATCCCATGATAAGGATGCAGAATGCAAGGTAGTTGAGATGAGGAAGGAATATGACTATACCGATAAGAACCGGTACGGCTATACAGCCCGTCATGATCCGTTTAGCCATTGAAGTCATGAAAGTCCTCCGAATCTCCTGTCGCGCTCATTGAAATCAGATATGATTGATTCAATCATATTCTCATCCCAATCTGGCCAGAGTTTATCATAAAATCCGATTTCTGCATAGCTTGACTGAAGAAGCAGGAATCCAGAGAGCCTTTTTTCTCCTCCTGAGCGGACTATGAAATCCGGAGGAGGCACCTCAGGGTTGTCAAGATACTTCGAGATAACATCATAGCTGAGGATCTTCTCTCCATTTCCGACAGCTTTCTCAGTGGCTCTCCGGATCTCATCCTCACCGCCGTAATTTATGGCAAGCTGGATAGTAAGGCCCGTGTTTCCAGCCGTTGCACCAACTGCATCGTCGATGGTGGAGAGAACTGCTTCAGGCAGTCCATCTCTCCTTCCGAGATGGAGGATCCTGAATCCCTTATCGCGAATTTTGTTGATATTGGCCCTGAATTCTGATGAGAAAAGACCCATGAGGAAGGAAACTTCCTTTCTGGGTCTTTTCCAGTTCTCTGTGGAGAAACAGAAAAGCGTCAGGAAGCGGATACCATGCCTTGATGCGCACTCTGCAGCCTTGATAGCCGCCTTCGCACCTGCTTTATGTCCGGCAGTCCTCTCAAGACCCTGTCTCTGGGCCCAGCGTCCATTACCGTCCATTATTATGGCAAGATGATCCAGCTTCCCTTTCACTTCAGATTTCCATTATCTCCTTTTCCTTTGCTTCAGCGATCTTGCCGATCTCTGCGATAGCGCCATCTGTCAGCTTCTGGATCTTCGTCTCGCCTTCCTTCTGCTGATCTTCGCTGATATCGCCGTTCTTCTGGAGCTTCTTGAGCTCTTCCATAGCATCGCGGCGGATATTCCTGACAGCTACCCTTGCTCCCTCGGCTGTAGCCTTTGCGCTCTTTGCGAGCTCCTTTCTCCTGTCCTCGGTGAGAGGAGGGAAGGCAACTCTGATGAGCTTGCCATCATTGTTCGGATTGAGACCGAGCTCTGACTTCTGGATAGCCTTCTCGATTGCAGGAAGAACAGTCTTATCCCAAGGCTGGATCACGACGAGCCTAGCCTCGGGAACGCTGATTGAAGCAACCTGTGCAAGAGGCGTCTCAGCACCGTAGTAATCGACTTTGATCTTGTCGAAAAGCGATGCTGAAGCACGACCTGTCCTGAGCATTGAGAACTCTGCGCTGAGAGCCTCTGTGCTTTTCTTCATTCTCTGCTCGCAGTTGTCGATAACGCTCTGCATTTCTCCTCCTCAGCCGTTTACGCCAGCCTGGTAGACATAGTAGGAGACGATCTCAAGCTTTGCTCCATGAGCCTTTCCGACCTCGCCAAGCATCTGCTGAACAGACTTAGTATCGTCTTTGACGAATGGCTGATCGAGGAAGCAGACTTCCTTGTAGAGCTTGGAGAGCTTGCCTCTTACGATGCCCTCTCTGACCTGCTCCGGCTTGGACATGAGCTTCTCATCTCCCTCAACCTGCTTGCGGAAGATCGAGAGCTGCTCCTCCTGGTATGCAGCATCGACGACCTTGTCGGAAAGGAACTGCGGCTTGTATGCCGCTGCATGGAGGGCAAGGTTGTGGTTGAACTCAGCAACCTCTGCATCGGAGAAGATCTCCGGCTTGTCGGACTTGAGAACGACAAGGACGGAAACAGCTCCATCGCCGTGGACATATGTCGATGCATACTCATCGGAAGCAATGTCGACAACATTGAATTTAACGAGGTGCATGTTCTCCTTGATGATAGCAATGAGAGCCTCGACCATTCCTGTGAGCTCATCATTGATCTCTGTATATCCTTTTTCAAGGATGACTGAGCAGAGATCATCGCCAAGCTTTGCGAAATCCGCATTCTTCGCAACGAAATCCGTCTCGCAGGAGAGGGAGAGGATCACAGCCTTTCCATTACCGGTCTTCACGAAGACACGGCCGTTCTCCGTAGCTCTGTCCTGTCTCTTTGCAACTGCTGCAAGTCCCATCTCCTTGAGGATCTTCTCAGCCTTGGCAAAGTCGCCATCAGCCTCGGAGAGTGCCTTCTTGCAGTCCATCATACCTGCTCCGGTGATATCCCTGAGCTTCTTTACATCTGCTGCGCTGATTGCCATATAATCCTCCTGATTATTTTGTGAAGTAGTCTTCCTCGTCCTCTTCCTGCTCGTCTGCGTTATCCTCATCCTCTTTCTCTTCAGAAGGGATGTAGTTGGAATAATCGACTTCCTCATCCTCGGACTTCTCGTCCTTGTCCTCTACAGGTGATGCATTGATTGCTGCTTCCTCATCCTCATCGTCGAGTGACTCGATGATCTGGATGCCAGCTTCGCTGTCTGCATCGATTACAGCATTCGCGATGATCTCCACGAAGAGGGAGATAGCGCGGATAGCGTCATCATTTCCCGGGATCGGATATGTGATATCCGTAGGATCGCAGTTTGTATCGACTACAGCGATGACAGGGATTCCAAGTCTCTTTGCCTCAGCAACGGCAAGAGCTTCCTTCTTTGTATCGATGATGAAGAGTGCTCCAGGAAGCTCCTTCATATCCTTGATTCCGCCAAGGTTCTTCTCGAGCTTGTT